>JAFLTA010000022.1 GCA_022510685.1 Lachnospiraceae bacterium
ATCCGTTTCCTTGTAAATCGCTAAATTTCAAGTTGAGGTCAAGGATTTCGGATTGCGCCATTATATTAAATTAAATGCTCCACCGCCGCCTGTTCAATGGCGATACCCTTTTTATATCTCCGGATAAACTTTTCAAAGCCCTCTACATCTTTAGCATCCGGTTCCTCAATTACCCCTGCATTTTCTCCAAAAACCTTCTGTGCCAGATAGTCTTGCAAGTTTCCTGTCTCTTTCTTTTTCAGCATGTATGCCGCCAAAATCGCCATTCCCCAGGGACCGCCCTCACCGGCAGTTTCCATAACCGCAACCGGAGCATTAATCGCTGCTGCCAAAATCTTCTGTCCAACACCTTTTGTCTTAAACAAACCACCATGTCCCATAATGGTATCAATGGCAACTCTCTCTTCTTTCAGCAGTATGTCCATACCCACCTTCAATGCACCAAGTGCTGTAAATAAATGCACACGCATAAAGTTTGCCAGATTAAAATGACTCTCCGGTGAGCGGACAAACATTGGTCTCCCTTCCGTCACCCCGGTAATGTTTTCCCCAGAGAGATAACCATAGGATAGCAAGCCACCACAATCGTCATCCCCTGCTAACGCTTTGTGATACAGTGTCCCAAACAAATCATTCTTATTCACTGTAATCCCAAAGCTCTCTGCAAATTCCTCGAACAAGCCAACCCACGCATTCAGGTCAGAGGTACAGTTGTTAGCGTGTACCATACCGACCAAACTACCATCAGGCGTAGTCACCAAATCTATCTCTTCATGAACGTTCTGCAATTCTTTTTCCAAAACCACCATGGCAAATACTGAGGTTCCTGCTGAAACATTTCCGGTACGGACTGCCACACTGTTCGTCGCCACCATACCGGTTCCGGCATCCCCCTCCGGCGGACAGAGGGCAATCCCATGCTGCAGATTACCACTTAAATCTATTTTTTTTGCTCCCTCCTCTGTCAGAACTCCTGCCCGCTGTCCTGCCGGCATTACCTTAGGAAGAATCTCTCGCAGTGTCCAAGAATAATTTTTATCTTTCACCAAAGCATCAAACTTCTGCACCATCGTCTCATCATAATCCTTTGTGCTGCTGTCAATGGGGAACATTCCGGAGGCGTCTCCCACCCCTAACACTTTTTCTCCGGTCAACTGCCAATGTATATAGCCTGCCAGAGTCGTAAAATAATCAATCTCTTTTACATGCTCCTCTCCATTTAAAATTGCCTGATACAGATGGGCAATACTCCACCTCTGAGGAATATTGTAATCAAACAGTTCCGTTAATGCTTTCGCTGCCGGTCCTGTCGTACTATTTCTCCATGTACGGAACGGAACTAAGAGTTTTCCCTCCTTATCAAATGCCATATACCCATGCATCATGGCGCTAAAACCAATTGCACCGATGTTTGTCAGAATTACATCGTATTTTTCTTTAACATCTTCCGCCATCTTCCGATAGCTCTCCTGCAACCCTGTCTGGATGTCCTCCAAAGAATATGTCCAGATTCCATCCTCCAGACGATTCTCCCATTCATAATCTCCTGAAGCAATCGGCGTATGTGTTTCATCAATCAGCACGGCTTTGATTCTCGTGGAACCAAATTCAATTCCCAACATTGTCTTTCCATTTTCAATGTTATCTTTTTTTGACACGCTACTACCCTCCATCGCAAACTGAATCAAGATACCTGCTGTCTCCATCTCAACCCTGAAAATTCTGCAACTCCATCCTGTGAATCAATGGCATACATCGCCAGTAATACTCCGGTAAATCCACCGGCTACTTCCGTAGAAAGATATTTCGTTCTGGCTTGACCTAACTTAATCTCCCTGCCATCCTGCAATAAATAGTAATAGTAATATTCATGATCTGATGTGATTTTGATTTCCACATCTTTTGTCCCCGCAGGCAGTTCGACTTCTCCTGCAACCCCGATGGCATCACCTGTGCGAAGTTTAAGCTGCATCTTTGCCCCTTCCCCGGTTCGCAGCAAGGCAAAATCATAATGCTGGCTTTCATCCATATAGCAGGTAATTCCTGCCTCCCCTGCTTCGGAATGCAACTTCACCTGAAATTCCGTCACAAACTCATTCTGTCTAATCCCCAAAAAAGTAGGAATGGATTCTTCCTCCAGAGTAATCGTATTTCCTTTCATACGGATAGAATCTCCCGTAAACTCATAACGCTCCGGCTCATAATCACGCATATAGCACCATCTTGGGTCGTTCTGCGGGCAAGTTTCCAAATCCACATCATAAATACCTTCCGTCTGCTGTACCCCTTGGATACCGGGTACCTCTAACTCCGCTGTAATCGTGCCGTTTTTATCCCCTGCAGTAAACCATCCGTCCTCTGTCCAATGCACACCTGACAGATACACTTCACGACCCAAATGATGAAACGGCTGCCACTCTCCAATCTGTCGATAACCTAAGCATACCAGATAGGTATTTCCCTCATCATCCTGCACCAAATCTCCATGTCCGATTCCCTGAATGCGGTTTAAGTTTCCTCCTACATTACGATTCGTCAAAACCGGATTATGCGGATAGTTTTCAAAAGGTCCCATGGGGTCTTTACTGCGGGCATAACTAATCATATGACCATATTCTGTCCCGCCTTCCGCTACCATCATATAATACCAATCTCCAAAATGGTACAGATGGGGAGATTCCAGATAACGACCCCCGGCTCCACCCCATACTTTTGTTGTCGGTGTCAGTTTTTTTCCGGTCTCAATATCAATCTCACACTGCATAATGCAGCCATCTCCATTTTCGTCTGTTCCATTAGACGTGAAATATACTTTACCCTTTTCAAAGAATAACGACGGGTCGATTCCTCCCTGTTCCACAAAAATCGGCTCCGACCATTCTCCGTAGATGTCATCGGTATAGACATAAAAGTTTTTCTGGAAAGTATTATTGTTCGTTACCATATAAAATCTTCCCTCATGATAACGAAGCGTCGGTGCAAACACTCCACCGGAACTATTAACCTCGTGTAGATTCACCTGACTCGGTCTGGTCAGGCAGTGTCCGATTAATTTCCAGTTAAGCAAATCCGTACTCTCTAATAGCGGCACTCCCGGAAAATACTGGAATGAACTGCATGCCAGGTAATATTTACCATTTGCCCGGCAGATACTTGGGTCCGGGAAAAATCCTTTCACAATAGGGTTTTGAACAATCATCTTCTTTCTCCTTTCATTTCTATTGTGCTGCCGCTCTACACAGCATGCAAATTCTTCAACGAGATATCCATAATCGGTGCAGAATGGGTCAATGCTCCACTGGATACGTAATCCACTCCCACATCAATCATTTTTTGGATATTTTCTTTGGTGACGTTGCCGGAACACTCTGTCAACGCCCTGCCGTCTATGATTTTGATAGCCTCACGCATCTGCTCCGGAGACATATTGTCTAACATGATGATATCTGCCCCTGCTTCTACTGCCTCCCGCACCATATCCAGATTTTCCACTTCCACTTCTATCTTATGAACAAAAGAAGCATAAGACTTTGCCATCTGCACTGCTTTGGTAATACCTCCTGCAGCTCCGATATGGTTGTCCTTCAGCATGACACCGTCTGACAGATTAAATCGGTGGTTACTGCCACCCCCCACTTTCACCGCATATTTTTCAAATATGCGCATATTGGGCGTGGTCTTGCGGGTATCCAATAGCGTCGTTCCACTTCCCTCCAACAACTTGGCAACGGAGCGGGTATAAGTGGCAATGCCACTCATGCGCTGTAGATAATTCAATGCGGTGCGCTCTCCGGAAAGCAAAGCCCGGATATCTCCTGTCAGCACTGCCATCAGGTCACCGTTTTTCACCTCGTCACCGTCTTTTACACGAAGGTCGAATTCCACTGTGTCATCTAACATCTCAAACACACGGCAGAATACTCCCAGCCCGGCAACAATACCGTCCTGCTTACAGATAAGCTCAACCTGCCCCTTCTGATACTCCGGCATGACGCAATTGGTAGATAAATCCTCACTGGTAATATCCTCCTCCAATGCCATGCGGATATAACGGTCTGCATTTATCTTATATGTAATAGGGTCTTTCATTTTTATCCTCCATTCCACCGCCTTCGCTGACGGCACCTAAAGTTACAACAAACGCTGATTTTTTACACTGTTTTCTTTCTCAATTTCCTGTAATACTATCTGCCGATATTCCTGCTGTAGTCCGTCCCAGTCACGATACTTGTCTTCCTCAGCTCCCGGTTTCTGCATAATGTCTTCCATGGAAATCCCGTCAACCTCGCCGGCTATCTTCTCCGCCGCCCTTTTCGCAAATACCATGGATTCCAACAAAGAATTACTTGCCAGACGATTTTTTCCATGTACACCGTTACAGGAAGTCTCCCCCACCGCGTATAGGTGCTCCATCCTCGTCCTGCTGTCGTGGTCAACCTGAATACCTCCCATAAAATAATGTTGTGCCGGTACTACCGGAATACACTCTTTCGTGGGATCATATCCCTCCTCCAGACATTGCTGCATAATGTTAGGGAAATGACTGCGGATTTCTTCCTCCGGAATGTTTTCCATAGACAGCCACACAAAAGGAGTTTCATCTTTTTCCATCTGCTTATGGATTTCTGCGGTCACCACATCCCGAGGCTGCAATTCATTACAAAAACGCTGCTTATTTTTATCCAAAAGAATCGCTCCCTCTCCGCGCACAGACTCCGAAATCAGGAAGCGTCTCCCGGGTTTCTCCGAATATAGCGTAGTAGGATGAATTTGAATATAGTCAATATGTTGCAATGGGATATTATGACGAATAGCTATTGCCAAGGCATCTCCCGTAATATGACGAAAATTTGTTGTATGCCGATACAGTCCTCCTATCCCTCCACAGGCAAGTACAGTACATTTTGCACGAATTTCCTGCAATTCTCCATCCGGCATTTTTGCCACAATGCCATAACATCCATCCGCATCTTCTAAAATATCCACCATGGCAATGTGTTCCAAAATCGTGATATTCTCACGCTCATTCGCCCTCTCTAACAGAGTGCCGGTAATCTCTTTGCCGGTAATATCTTTGTGAAACAAAATCCTGGCTCTGCTGTGACCGCCTTCTTTCGTGAATACCAGTCCGTTCTCATCACGCTCAAAATCAACACCGTATTCTATTAGTCGATTCGCCACCTCTCCGGAGGCACGAATCATGATTTCAACGGATTCTCTATCATTTTCATAATGTCCTGCACGCATGGTATCCTCAAAATATCCTGCAAAATCTTCCTCATCCCGCAGCATACAGATACCTCCCTGCGCCAAAAAAGAATCACTGCGGTCCACCGCGTCCTTAGTAATCATTAAAACATTTAAGTTACCCGGCAAATTCAGCGCATGGTATAGACCTGCTGCCCCGGTTCCGACAATGATTACATCTGTTTGTTTTTTTGTCATTTATGCTCCCAATTTCCGGTAAAGGCTATATTCTGCCACTACCCGTGTTTGTCATTACGGCTCCATAATGAGAAAGTATAGCATAATCCCTGCATACTTACAAGAAAGAAGGAATAGGAGAAATCACCTATTTGATAAAATAAAAAGTGAGGCGTGCAACCACACCTCACCTATTTTGCATTTTCTCTATGTACTTATTCTCTCAATTTAGAATAACGCTCCCACAACCAGTACCGCCAGAATACCACCGATACTGCTGCCAATCAGATTTACGATTAACTGATATCCCCAGTCAACTTTTTCACCGTCTTTTGTCGGCATAGGAAGCAGTGCAAACCAGATACTGCTAAATACAGAACGCATAGCATTCATGCTGAATCCAGTGCTGTTCAATGTCAGGGAAAGAATCATAACTGCCGCAAATCCCACAACACCAATCTGCAGAGCCGCGGAAGCTCCGGAAGCTGCTTTGATGGTTCCCAGTACTAAGAACAGAAATGCAAATGTTGCCAGTATCTCCTGTACAAAGTTCAGCGGAATATTTTTCTGAACCGGATAAGCAGAAAATATACCACGCTTAGAAATGCCTTTTGACTCCTTCAAAGAATCCCAGAAAAATACAATACACAGGATGATTGCTGTACCGGCTGCCAGAAACTCCATTAATAAATACATACATGCCTGGTCAATCGGCAGGCTGCCGTTTATTATACTACCAAAAACCACACCGGGGTTGAGGTATGCCGGACCGCCGAGAATCACTGCTACTGCAAGACCAAATCCCACTGCAAGGCTCCACGCCACTGCCAATTCAATGTAGTTTAATTTTCCTACCAAGGTATTTTTGAGGGTAATATTACACATATATGCATACCCTCCCAACAAGAAAATCAAACTTCCTACAAACTCTGATACATACTCCATCTTTTTCCTCCAATCTTTACATCCCTTTATCCCCCATATAGTACATACAGTACAGCAGAAAATGCCTGACAATTGCCTTTGCGACTATCATAATCGCAAATGACAAAATTCGCTTTCATAGGATATAGTATACCATAGATTTTATACGTTGCGAAGACCTAAATCCATTTTTTGGAAATGTTTACTTCGTACTTTCTCTGTTTTAAGATCAGAAGCGGAAATCTCTCTTTCCGGAATTCATTTCACCCAGATATTCCATCGCCTTTTCCCTTACCTTTTCATTTGGCACTTTGAGAATTTCCTTTGCAATCAGCTCCTCACCGATTTTTTTCGTATCCGGTGACGCATAATCCTCCAAATATTCCTTTAATGTCATTAAGGCATTTGGATGGCAGCAGTTGACAATCTGACCGGATTTCAGCAGGGACATAAACCGGTCTCCTGTCCTCCCTGCACGATAACATGCCGTACAAAAACTTGGTACATATCCCTGACGCATAAGCCAGTTTACCACTTCATCCAGTGTCCGGGTATCGCTCACATCAAACTGCGCCGAACTGTCATCTCTGACAGGCTCCGTGTAGCCTCCTACACTTGTGCGGGAGCCACCACTGATTTGGGAAATACCTAACTTTAACACTTTTTCCCTCGTCTTCTGGGACTCTCTTGTGGACACTATCATACCGGTATATGGTACCGCAATACGAATCACCGCAACGATTTTCTCAAAAATTTCATCCGGCACCGCATTACTGAAATCCGCTGTATCAATATCGTCTGCCGGGCAGATTCTCGGTACACTTATCGTATGAGGACCTACACCCTGTGCCGCCTCTAAATGCTCTGCGTGCATGAGGATACCTACTAATTCATAGAGATAACCCTCCAACCCAAACAATACGCCAAGCCCAACATCGTCAATACCGGCTTCCATGGCACGGTCCATCGCTTCTGTATGATAAGCGTAATCATGCTTTGGCCCGGTGGGATGGAGCTGTTCGTAAGACTCCTTATTGTATGTCTCTTGGAATAATATATAGGTTCCGATTCCGGCGTCTTTCAGGCGGGTATAATTTTCCACCGTGGTAGCGGCTATGTTTACATTTACCCGACGAATCGCCCCGTTTTTGTGCTTAATACTGTAAATCGTTTCAATACTCTCCAAAATATATTCCAGAGGGTTATTTACCGGGTCCTCACCCGACTCAATTGCCAGACGCTTGTGACCCATATCCTGCAGTGCTATGACTTCCTGTCGGATTTGTTCCTGGGTCAGCTTGATACGCGGAATATGTTTGTTTTTATGATGATACGGACAATAGGTACAGCCATTTACACAATAATTGGACAGATAGAGTGGTGCAAACATGACGATACGCTGACCGTAAAATTTTTCTTTTATTTCCATAGCCAGTTTGCGTATGTTTTCATTCACTTCCGGAATGTCACACTCCATCAGGACCGCCGCCTCCCGGTGGGAAATACCTTTCCCCTCTTTCGCTTTTTCCAATATCCCGCGAATCAACTCTAAATTGTCTTTGTTTTTCTCTGCATAATCCAGAGAATCCAGTATTTCCTCGTGATTGATAAACTCCTCTGCTTTCAATGATTTCGGATCATATTTGTATGTGCTCATGATATTCCTCCCTTATTTTTTCTTTTTTACTAATAGTCCTTCTGACTATTAGATACTTTCACTCCTTGACGGTCACTAGATGCCCCATTATTTTTTGGAATATACTGCTTTGGCACTGACCCCCTGCAGCATACCTATCTTTCCGGACAATGCACTGATAATACTGTTAGGTGCATCCAGCACAATACTGATAATGGATAATTCTTTTTCCCGGTAGGGCATGCCCATCCTTCCGATAATGTGCTCCCGGTACTCGAACAATAAGTCATTGACTTCAGGAACGTGCTCCCGTTCCTCAATGATAATCGCTAAAATAGCAATTCGTTTTTCTTCCAAATTGACCTCCTTTCCGGGTGGTGCTATATAGGAAACGAGAAGTTTCCTAATTAAGTAAAAAACACCCCATGTCTGATGACATGAGGTGCATAATATTCACTAAACAAAATTTTCACAATGCAGGAAAGCATCACAAACATATTTTACTTACTACGACAGTGATTGTACATACAAACAATCGTCATTCCTTGGAATCAGATACCTTTTTCCTTGGAAACTGTCTGAGAATATATTCCTTCATGTCTTTACGTCAGGACGAACCTTCTGTTTCAGAACACAAAACAAACGCCGTTTTTGCGTTTTCTTTATCATAATACTCTAAATTATAGATTTTTTCAAGGTATCGGAAAAACATTCCCATAATCAGATATTGCCAATCATCTTCTTTACCGTAGGGATTCCAACCACTGCAAATAGTGCATATCCTATAAACAAATCACGATAATAGGCACTTGAGCCGCCAAATGCTTTTAACATCTCCGGCATACTCTTGTACGCTTCCCCAAAACCTATGTTGGCACCAAGTGTATTCATCGTTTTCATGTATACAATAGTCCATGATATTCTGTGGGCAAACCACACAGTAAAAATACTGAGCACAACACAGACAATGAGACCCTTTAAATCTAATCCCTTTCCAAGCATAGAATAACCTTTGAGAGAAAATCCAATAATAGCTGCTCCTGCAACTCCCGCCAAATAACCTAGCTGGTATATGATTATCCATATAATACTACCGAGTAAAGCTCCAATAATTGCACCTACCAATCCCAATAGCAGATTAGAGCCTACTGTATCACGCATCACTACACTTTCGGAAGCTGCATACCGGCCTGCACTACTAGTCTGAAAACTACCATTGGCTGAATCCCTATTTTCCCAATTAGTTGAAGTGGCTCCTGTGCTGGCTCCAAAAGCCTCTTGACTAGGAGAAACTGTCGTTGCATCAAAGGCATCCATAGAGTCAAAAGATGGTGCATTTTGGAAAGCATCCATCGCAGCATTTTGCGACCGTCCTGCCATCGGTTGCGGTGACGGCATTCCTCCCATTGGTGCCACCTGCTGTGCCTGCCCTGCCACCGGTTGTGGTGACGGCATTCCTCCCATTGGTGCCGCCTGCTGTGCCTGCCCTGCCGCTGGCTGAGGCTGAGTTACAGCCGGCGTATCCATAATTTCATCTTCCATTAGAATACCATTGCTACTTGTTCCGTTATCCATAAATTCTTTCTCCTTTTGTAATTAACAGTCCTCTGACTTCTTTTTTATCATAAAATATACCGTTGCGGCTGCAAAGAAATATCCCGCAAATACATAAATATAATATATTTTTAATTCATCAACATCCCGCAGTTTCAATAATGATATGTAGTGAAACGGTGATGCCGGATTCATTCCTATGCCATTGATTTTATTTTTAATATACCACACTATCATTTTATAAAACCATGTTATCCTATGCACTGCACCAACAGCAAACAGACCTACCAGCGAACAGGCAACTGCACCTTTTAAATCAAAGGCTCTGCCCAATAATTTATATCCCATCATTGCAAGTAACACAACAGCAATATCTGCAAAAGGAGCAACGAGTTGCAAACCGACCTGAAATAACACAACTTCTATTATACCGCCAAGTATCACTCCGATAATTGCTCCCATCAGTCCGGTTACAATGTTAGATGGTTCTTCATAAAAGCCACGTCTTACCGACCTGTTAGAAGCCGTATATCCACTTGCATTGTATGTACGCTTTCCCACTTTATTATTCATAAACTCTTGCCCCTTTCCCACTCTTGTTTTCCCTCAATACTTTTCCTATTTATCTTTCGATATATTTCTTTAATTGGGCTGCGCGCGAACACTCAATAGTTATTATATTTTGTCGCTATACCTACTTTTACCAGCGATTCAACCAGACCCACGATATATAGGATAATTGATGCTACTATATCAACGTAGTAATAAATGATATACTTTAACCCTAACTCCTTCAATATAGTACGCATACTGAAAAACACGTGCTGGAAGTCTAATTTTAAGGACATTTCATCGTTTACTTGTTTCATAAACCATAAAGCCCATCCCGCTTGATTTGCAATAAATATAGTAGGCAAAGCAAGGATAGCGCATACGATCACTCCTTTTTTATCTAATCCGCCCCCCAATAAACTATATAATATAAGCGCAATATATATTATACATGCACCGCCGATAAATCCCCAATAGCCGTTGTAATCGCACCAAACCATGAAAACTGCTCCCAGCGCATCACCTACCAGAGCACCTATCAAACCTAAAAAGATATTGGAATCGCGCCCTGCAAATTTTTCAAAAATATCCGGTTTTCCATATATATTTTTACTCTGAAATTTAGGGCGATATCCCGCATTAGTTTTTGAAAGACCCTGCGTTGATGTATCTTCCGGTTTTTTCCACCCTCCCTGCTCAGGTCGCAATGTATCCGTCTGTTGTGCCGTAGTAAACGACGATGATGACTGACGGGGCTGACTTGCATCTGTTTGTCCTGCACCATACGATGATGCAGACTGCCGGGATTGTACTTGTGCCGCATGTGCCTGCAATGCTGCTCCATACTGTGCTGTCGGCTGTTGGGACTGCAACGCCACCCGCTGTGCCTGCAATGCCGATGCTGCTGCTTGTTGTCCGGCAGCCGGTTGTTGGCTCATTTGCGATGCTTGTGCTGCCCGTTGCGACTGCAATGCTTGTGCTGCTGCTTGTTGTTGCGCTGCTTGCTGCTGTGATTGCACTTGTGCCTGAGACTGTGGTACTGCTCCATACTGCCCTGATGTCGACGGTTGGGACTGTACTTGTGTCTGTGACTGTATCTGTGGTCTCTGCACGGACTGCGCCCCACCATACTGCCCCGGTACAGACTGTTGCGATTGGGGCTGCTGCGCTGTTCGCTGTGCATTCAACGCTTGCGCTGCTTGTTGCTGTGCCACCGGCTGTCGGGGCGCTTGCGCTGACTGTGCCTGTTGCATGGCTCCATACTGTCCTGATATCGACGGTTGGGGCTGCTGCACTACCTGTTGTTGCACTGTTTGCTGCTGTGATTGCGCTTGTGGCACTTGCACCGGCTGTGGTGCTACAGGTGATGTCTCCAAAATTTCATCTTCCATTAGAATTCCGTTTGTGCTTTTTGTTTCTCCCACTCCGTTATCCATAACTCATTCCCCTTTCCCACAAATGAATTTTTCATTCGCTATTATATTAACATAGACATATAAAAATTTCTATGATTTTCTTATATCCACGATGATTGCTCCGGCGTACATTGAAACCTCATCCTTGTAATCGTATGGAGCATCCGGTGTAATTAGATTTTGGGGCTCACAACATCATATTTATGCAATTTACGGTAAAAGGTAGATTTACTCATCTTACTTCTGCGGAGCACTTCTTCAAAAGGAACACTTCTATTCTGCCAGTCTTTGACAATCTTTTGAAAATCATCGGGCATATTCACCTCCGGTCTGCCAAACCGTACTCCTTTTGCTTTTGCCGCTGCAATGCCCTGCTCCTGACGTGCCCTTATATTAGTACGTTCCGATTCTGCAACAAAGGATAAAATCTGTAATACTAAATCTGCAATAAATGTTCCCATAAGGTCTTTTCCATTTCTGGTATCTAATAGAGGCATATCTATTACGCATATATCAATACCTATCTCCTTTGTAAGAATTCGCCACTGATTTTGAATTTCTTCATAGTTACGCCCCAGACGGTCAATACTTAAAATATATAATAAGTCACCTTTTTGTAATCTCTTTACCAACTTAATAAACTGCGGTCTCTTAAAATCTTTTCCTGATTGCTTATCCATATAGATATTGGATTGCGGTACATTTTTCTCCTGCATTACTAATAATTGTCTCTCTTCATTTTGATCCGTACTCGAAACACGAACATAACCATAAATCTTTTCCATGAAAATTCCTCCCCGTAAAATATGTTATAATATTTGTAATGAACATACCCAATATAAACTATACGTGGTAATAATTTTCTGGATACAACAAAAGGGATTTATAACTTCCTGTTATAAATCCCTTTTCATGGCTATATTAATAGTGCTTTCAAAATCATTATCCCTACATCACCATTCTCACTTCTGTCACATCCGTCAGTTTATCTGCCGGAATGTAATTGTCATTCTGTTTCTCACCATTGATGTAAAACTCCTTGAATCCAGCCTGGGCGCCATTTGGATTTTCTACCTTGATAATAACCTTGCTTCCACGGTAGTTTTTCTCCATGGTCATTTCCTTCCAGTCAGCCGGAATCGTCGGTGCAACTCGGAGACCATCCAGGTCAGGACGCATACCGCAGATACCCTCTACGCATCCCACCATACAAGTAGAAGCTGTACCTGTCAGCCAGTGTACATGGGAACGTCCATGGAACGGACTCTCATCACCCTCCGTATACTGACCATGAACATAAGGCTCCAGCTTACGGATTTCTGCCTGGTCGTTCTGAGAAGATGGTGAACTTTCCTCAAAATACTTAAACGCCTTGTCGCCATGTCCCATCAGCGACTCTGCCAGAATCAACCATCCCTGTGTCTGGGAGAAAATACCACCATTTTCCTTGGTGGATGGCGGGAACAATCCGGCAAGAGCACCGTCAAAGTAATGGTCTACATAAGAAGGTGCCATAACTTTGGCTCCATATGCCGTATTTAATTCTTTCTCCACTGTCTCCATGGCAGTCTCAGCCTGCTCTTTTGTGGCATGACCGGAAATAACAGCCCATGTCTGTGGATTCAACCACATACTTGCCTCAGGATCTTTCTTGGAGCCAATCAGCTCCCCGGTCTCCTTGAAACCACGGTTGTAGCGGTCGTCCTCCCACCAGAGATCATTAATCTTATCGCCAACCTCTTTCTGAGTTTTGTCGAGATAAGCAATATATTCTGTGTCGTTTTTCTTTTCTGCGAAGTAACGCATAATGGTAAATGCATAATATAACTGCAGAGCGACGAAAGAAGATTCTCCCTGTGCTCCCAGTCGGAGACAATCGTTCCAGTCCGCATGCAATCCTGCCGGCAGACCATGTGGCCCCAAATGGTTCATAGAAAACTCAATGGCTTTCTGCAAATGCTCATACACCGTAGCCTTTTTCTCTACATTTGACCAGATAATCTCCTCGTCAATAAAATCCAAATGTCCTGTCTCTGCAATATATTTATATACTGTCGGAAATAACCACAGCGCATCGTCTGCACGATATGCCGGATGTCCTGTCTCCTTTACATAATCCGGGTCGTCCGGTGTCCCCTCATGTCCTGCACGCACGTCATGGTCAAAACGCACCAGAGGTAGTCCACCACCATTATCCACCTGCGCGGAAAGCATAAACCGAATCTTTTCCAGTGCCGCCTCGGGGTCTGTATGAATGACACCCTGAATATCCTGAACCGTATCGCGATAACCATATCCGTTTCTCTCACCACAATAAATGAAAGATGCTGCTCTGGACCAGGTAAATGTCAGGAAACACTGGTAAGCATTCCATGTATTTACCATACTGTTAAATGCCTGACTTGGCGTTTCAATTTTGAAATTCTCCAATTTAGTATGCCAGTAGCTCTTTAATTCCTCGATTTCTTTATCACATACGGAAACATCTTCATAAGCCGCGATAATCTGGTCTGCATCTGACTCTTTATATCTACCCAGCAGGAATGCCATGGTTTTCGTCTCACCCGGAGCCAGCGTAAGTGCAGTATGTAATGCACCACAACTATTGTCATTATAATTACATACCCCATCACACTCACCACGCTCTACCGCAACAGGATTGCCATAGCTATGATACATACCGATAAATGCTTCCTTATCACCATTATAGGAAGTCACCGGCTGCCCTGCCAGACCAAAGAAACGCTCCTTTCCATTACTTCCGTCCGGTCCTTTATACCAGTTTAAGTTAATCTGCTGGTAAATTTTATTCTTGCGGAAACTGGTGTTGGTCGTGCAGAGAGAATACTGCAGGTTCACCTGATCCTGATTGTAATTGTCATCGTTGGAAAGCTCCGCATAGCCGAACACTGAAATCTTTCTCGGCTTGTCCGATGCATTGGTCACTTTACAGCACCATACCTCATATACCTTATTCAGAGGAACATAAAACATTGCCTCGGATTTGATTCCTGCATACTCAGCAAACATCTTTGTATATGCTGTTCCGTGACGAACCTCACTCTTGTATTCATTCAAATCCTTTCCGACAGGCTGCCATGATGCAGACCAAAAATCAGCGGTCTCATCATCACGAAGATATATGTAGCGTCCGGGTGTATCATCGCTGTTGAAATGATAGCGCAGGATACGCCCATTAGCACCACTTTTTACAAAACTGTAACCACCTGCATTATTGGAAATAATTGCACCGTACTCCGGAGAGCCCAGATAGTTACACCATGGTGCCGGTGTGTTGGGTTTGGTGATGACATACTCCCTATTCTCATCATCAAAATAGCCAAAGTTCATATGTTTGTTCCTCCTTAAATATAATTAATATAATTTACATTATAAAGTGTGCTCTGCACACTATTTTGAACAAATATCACTTACCCACAAAGCAAAAACACCTGTCACCGATTGCGCAGCTAATCTGAACCCTATTTCGCGCCCAGACGTTATGCTTGTGACAGGTGCAACTTTTCAAATCGGTGTATCGTTCTCATTATACGACACAGCCGAAATCAGTTCAAGAAAATTCTTTGCATTTTACACTATTTTTGCGTTTATTATACTATCCTCACCCGATACTTCTCCAACCAATAGTTTATCTGCAGCAAATATGCTAACATTTGCGGTCCAGCCATAAGCTGACCATACCATGGTTTTCCATAATCTTTTACACTGGCAATAAATGCTCGGGTCTTTTCCACATCCACAATCTGCCCAATAGGGGCGTCAGAGTCTTCCAGAACATGCAACAGCCGCTCTCCCAAAAGCTGCTCATAATACGGGTCATAACTTTTCGGATAAGGGCTTTTTTTGCGAAAAAGGATCTCATCCGGCAAAAGCCCCCGGGATGCCTGACGCAGCACATTTTTTACCACGCCGTCTTTCGCCTTCATTTCCCATGGAACATTGAAAATATATTCCACCAAATCTCTATCTGCAAAAGGCACCCTCGCTTCCAATCCGGAGTGCATACTCGTTCTGTCCATTCTGTTTAGGAGCGTCTGCATAAAATACCGGATATTCAGATAGCCAATCTGTCTGCGGTTCGTCTCTATTTCATCTTCCCCCGGCAGTATCGCCACTTCTCTTACAGAAGCCTCATACACCTCCTGCACAAACTCATCCATAGGCAGTTCATCCAGCAAATCCTCACGAAGCAAAGACTTTCGCGGTGTCAAATCCGGTGTCCACGGAAACGTTCCACAATTTAAGAATTGTTCCCGGTGAAACCACGGATATCCCCCAAACACTTCATCTGCACATTCTCCGGTAAGCACTACCTTATGATTCTCACTGACCAGTTTACAAAAATGCACTAACGAAGAATCCACATCTGCCATACACGGCATATCGTGGGAATCTACGGACGCATACAGCAAATCTGCCTGCGTCTGGTAATCACATTCCAGATAATGATGCTCCGAACCTAAATATTCAACCATCTTATCTACGTAAGGTCTGTCTTGGGACGGTTGGAAGGCATTTGCCTTGAAATACTTCTGGTTTCCCGTAAAGTCAAAGGAATATGTGGTGAGACGCTCTCCCTTTTTCTTCAAAGCATCCGCACACACTGCAGACACCACACTGGAATCCACGCCACCGGAGAGAAAAGTACATATCGGCACATCCGACACCATTTGTCTGCAAATTACATCCCGGAGCATTTCCTTGGTTTTGCGGATGGTGGTATGGTAATCGTCCTCGTGGGGGCGGCTGGACAAATGCCAATACTGCGTGTGATGTATTCCATAACGACTCACCGACAGGTAACAGCCCGGTTTCACTTCGCGAAAACCCTTATAAAGTCCTGAGCCCGGAATCCGCGCCGGACCCATTCCCAACAATTCACACAATCCCTTTTTATCAATTTCCGCAGACACACCCGGAAAAGCTAACAGCGCCTTAGGCTCCGAGCCAAAGATTAGTGTACCGTTTTGCTCCGTATAAAATAAAGGTTTGATTCCGAAACTGTCCCGATAGAGATATAAGGTGTCGTGACGCTCATCTAAGATTGCGAAGGCAAAAATACCGTTAAGACGGATGACAAATTCCGGTCCATACTCCAAAAAAGACAGCAGAATGACTTCCGTATCCGATGTGGTCTGAAAACGCCATCCTCTGTCCTTTAGTTCTTTCCGCAACTCCTTTGCATTATATATTTCTCCGTTATAAACAATCTGGTAGGAATAACTTCCCCGCCGCCTGCACATAGGCTGCTTGCCATCTTTCAAGTCAATAATGGAAAGTCTGGTATGGGCTAATCCTGCCCGTTTTCCCAGATAACGCCCCTGTTCATCCGGTCCTCTATGATATAAGCAGTTCTGCATTTCCTGCAATACGCTTTCATACTTTGTGCTCTCTGCCGTAAAATCTGCATTTCCATCAAAAAATCCCGCAATTCCACACATAATCATTACACTCCCAAAGGATTCAATACAATATATGCAAAAAAGCGGAATTCGTACCGCAGTAATCAGATGCTTCCTGCTGATGATTCATGCACAATCTACCATCCGGTCAATACTATAATTTTTCTAACAGGCTCTCCCCGATAGTCCCCTCCGGCATCTCCACGGCAAAGTTGTCTGCAATGGTCGCTCCAATCACGGCAAAGGTATCTTCTTCCGGTAGCTGCCCGCCCTGTTCCATAGACGGAGAATAAGCGACAAACGGTACCTTTTCCCGTGTATGGTCTGTACCTGTATAAGTAGGGTCATTGCCATGGTCTGCTGTCAGAATCAGTAAGTCATCATCGTTCAAACAGGGCAGCAACTCTCCTAACTTTTCATCGAATCGTTCTATTTCTTCCCCATATCCAATGGGATTACGGCGATGCCCCCAAAGGGCATCGAAATCCACCAGATTTGTAAAACAAAAACCAATAAAATCACGCCTTGCCATTTCTATCGTCTGCTCCATTCCATGCACGGAAGATTTTGATTTATTGGATTCGGTCAAGCCTTCCCCATCAAAAATATCATAGATTTTCCCCACAGAAATCACATCTAAGTCTGCATCTTTCAACGCATTTAACACCGTCCTTCCATAGGGTTTCAGTGCGTAATCATGACGGTTAGATGTGCGGGTAAACTCTCCCCGTTTCTTTCCCACATACGGTCTGGCGATGACTCTGCCCACCTTCCACTCATCCCGCATAGTAAGCTCTCTGGCAATCTCACAGTACCGGTACAGATTGTCTAACCCCATTGTCTCCTCATTTCCGCATATCTGCAATACAGAGTCCGCGGAAGTGTACACAATCATATGTCCCTTCTCGATTTCTTCCTCTGCAAGTTCTTCCAAAATCGCCGTACCGCTGGCACTTTTGTTTCCGATAATTTTCCTTCCGGTCCGCTTCTCCAACTCCTGTATCAACTCCGGCGGAAATCCGGTATCCGTAAAAGTCTGAAAAGGCTTTGTCACATGGAGCCCCATCATCTCCCAATGCCCAGTCATGGTATCCTTGCCACAGCTTTTTTCCCGCAGTGCCGTATACCGCCCCATGGGCTCTTTCACCGGTTCCACCCCCGTCACCGGTCGAATATTGGCAAGACCCAACTTTTGCAAATTGGGAATATGAAGTTCTTTCTTCTCCGCAATATGCCCCAAGGTATCCACACCCACATCACCATACTCTGCCGAATCAGACATTGCACCGATTCCCAGAGAATCCAACACAATCACAAATATCCGTTTATATTTTCCCATAATAACCATACCTTTCAAAATTAAGTTTTTCCCGTCCGCATACTAACACTATTCCGGACTTATTTTCTATATAATTTAACTTATTATAAATTGGATTATAATATTTTAGCTCTCCTTCAAATTCTGCTCTTCAAACAGCTTGTGTACCGCAAACTCGTACTCTGAAAGCTTATGACTCTTTTTAATCTTTTTCAAATATTTCTCATGCCCCATAAACTGCGGCGCCATATAGAGCCAAAGTTCTTTCATTTTTTGCAGCAAATGCGTATCCCCCGATAACTCCTTTTGGTAAGCCCGGAAAATATCCTGATAAAATTCCCATAACTGCTCTTTGCCCGTCTCCTGTCCCAATACACGAGTAACCAATCCCGGATCAGAAACCAATCCGCGACCTATCATCACTGCGGGAAGCTCCGGAAAGTCCTGTCCTAGTTTGCGGACATCTTCTACCGTCCGGATATCTCCATTATAACACAATGGATTCTTACATTTCTCATATGCCAGAGAAAAGCATTCTCTATGCACCCCCTCTGTGTACATCTCCTTCCGTGTTCTAAGGTGGATTGTCAATTCACATATGGGAAACTCATTATACAACTGCAGTAAATCCTGAAATTCCTCCGAATCTTCCCAGCCGATTCTGGTCTTGATGGAAATATCACCCTTTGCATGGGCAAATATTTCCTCCAGAAATCGTTGCAGTTTCGTTCGATTCTCCCATTTAAGAAATCCGGCCCCACGCCCTTTTCCTGTCACAGTGCCGGACGGACATCCCAAATTCAGATTGACCTCCTGATAGCCGATTTCATACATTTTTCCCGATGCCTGCAGGAAATTTTCCGCTTCGTTTGTCAATATTTGAGGAATCAGATATACATCTTTATTATTCTCCGGCAAGATATCCCGCAGCTCTTTGTTTTTCATGATTCCCCCATCTCTGGTCACAACAAAAGGGGAATAGTATCTGTCGATACCCGAAAAATGCTTTCTGTGAATATTTCGGTATAGATATCCCGTAATACCTTCCAGCGGGGCAAAATAATATCGCATGGCATCTCCTTTTTCAGTGTTTTCTGTTGCACACAATCGGAAGCACCCTCTTGTGATTGACCATATCTACCTCATCCACGATACCACCGTCTTCACCGTCTAACGTCCATTGAATGTCATCGTCACTGACAATATGAAAATGACCGGAACTGATACTCACAATCTGCTCGTTATCCAGATTTCTGGTTACCAGTGAATTTAGAACAGTCTGTAACTCGAGAGGATTTTTCGGCATACGGACAAACAATGCCTCAAACAATCCATCATCCATTTTAATGTCTCTTTCCGCATAAGCCTTAAATCCTGCCACAGATTCCGAATTGCTGATAAGTCCCAGTACAAACTCATCCTCCACAGCACCATCATCGTATACAATTTTCATATGATGCGGCTTGATTTCAGCAACATGTTTCAACGCCTCCATAAAATACGCCGTCTTTCCAAATGTATTTTTCAACTCCTGAGATGTCTGATGTGATACCTCCGTAAAAGCTCCGAAACCCGCCACATAGGTAAAATACCTATCATTAAACTGTCCTAAATCACAGTGAAATACATTTCCACGCACCACCATAGCTGCCGCTTTTTTCATAATTTTAGGTATTTTTAAGCTGGTGGCAAAATCATTCACCGTTCCTGCCGGAATATATCCACACACCGGCGGATTCTCCAACTGCATTATACCGGCAGCCATTTCATTCATGGTTCCGTCACCTCCGGAACATACCGCATAGTCAAACTCCGTACCTCTCTCAGCGATGAGCTGTGTGACATCTCCCTGTGCCCGTGTGGCAAAGATAGTCACTTCAAACTCCGCATTACAAAACTCCTGAATGATATCAGACAACTTATCCCTTATTTTCTCCTTTCCCGCCATAGGATTGTAAACAAACAACATCTTTTTCATTTCTCTGTACACCTACCCTTTCTATTTCAACAAATTCTAAACAATTATCATGGCATCTCCAAAAGAAAAAAATCGGTACCGTTCCTTTACCGCCTCCACATAGGCGTTCATAATATGTTCTTTCCCCGCCAGTGCAGACACTAACATTAACAGTGTAGATTCCGGCAAATGGAAATTGGTAATGAGGCAATCCAATATCCGAAACCGATACCCGGGATAAATAAAAATATCGGTTTCTCCCTCTCCCGCATGTATTATACCGCTTTCATCGGATGCAGATTCCACTGTACGACAACTGGTAGTTCCCACACAAATCACTCTGCCCCCATTACGTTTTGTATCGTTTATGATCTGCGCTGCCCCCTCCGTCACCTGATAAAATTCCGTATGCATGTGATGACTTTCCACATCATCCACTTTTACAGGACGAAATGTTCCCAACCCTACATGCAAAGTCACATTTGCTATGGCAATTCCCATATCCGCTATCTGCTGCAATAACTCTTTCGTAAAGTGTAAGCCTGCCGTCGGTGCTGCCGCAGAGCCTTCGTATTTTGCATACACCGTTTGATAACGGTTTTTATCCTGCAGTTTATGTGTAATGTAAGGTGGCAGGGGCATCTGTCCCAGTGCATCCAGAATCTCCTCAAAAATCCCCTCATATTCAAAGCGAATCAGTCGGTTCCCTTCCTCTGCGATTTCCAGCACCTCTGCCCGCAACAAACCATCACCAAAGGTAAGACGCATACCCGGACGCGCTTTTCTTCCGGGTTTGACTAAAGTTTCCCACACATTGTCTCCCTTACGCTTCAGAAGCAATACTTCAACCTTGCCACCGGTCCCCTCCCGTTCCCCTATCAACCTGGCAGGAATCACTTTTGTATCATTTATGACCAGGCAATCCCCGGGACGCAGATACTCCGTAATATCCCGAAATCCCCGATGGATAATCTCCCCTGTGCTTTTATCCAAAACCATCAACCTGGAGGATGCTCTGTCTTCCAACGGGTCCTGAGCAATCAACTCCTCCGGTAAATCATACGCAAAATCAACTGTCTTCATAAATTCTCTCCCAAACTAAAATACGGCTATCTGCCATTATTGTAATACAAATTTTTCAATTATCATCGCCACTCCGTCCTCGTCATTGGATGCCGTAATGTAATCTGCCGCTTCTTTCACAATATCCTGCGCATTTGCCATCGCCACACCTAAACCTGCATATTCAATCATGGAGCGGTCATTAAATCCATCTCCCAGAGCAATGACATCCTCTGCTCCCTGTCCCAATATTTCACAAAGTTTCTTCATGGATTCCGCTTTGCCCACGCCCTTTGGAATCAACTCCAGAAAAAACGGCTCCGAACGCCCCACATCAATGCTCTCTCCGAAATGCTCCCGAAATTCCTCCTCCAGCTTCGCTGCCCACTCCGGCTCCGCCGTCCCCAAACACTTGTTAACCGGAGTCACGAGATGAGAAGCCGGGTCTTCGTAAGGGTAAATCTTTAACCCGTTAATTCTCGCCTCTAATTCCATATAATCATCCACAATCTCTCCGGAAATAATGCCCTCCTTCTGATACGTCATCATCCCAATCCCTTTTTCCTTTGCCATGGCAAACAATTTCGGCACAATTTCTTCCGGCATCGTACACTGGTACAAAATTTCTCCCGTTTTGCAATCCTGTATCCTGGCTCCATTATAGGATAGCATATATCCACCATTTACATCCATACCTAATCGCTTTGCCACTGACCAGACACCCGGAGTGGGGCGTCCACTTGCCAAAACCACAATATGTCCCTGTTTCTGCGCATTGTGGAGCGCAGCTTTATTTCTCCGGGAAATCTCTTTCCTGGAATTCGTCAATGTCCCGTCCAAATCCAATGCTATAATCTTTCGTGTCATCGTTTCTCTCCTATGATTCAAGTTTCTCCCACATCCAAATCTCTGAAACAAACATATCACCCGGCGCATTACGAATACTGACTATTGTATAGCTCGCTGTAAAAACCGCCCGCTGCCATCAAGCTCTCATGATTGCCCTGTTCGATAATATTTCCGTCTTTCATCACTAATATAATATCCGCATTTTCAATTGTAGACAAGCGGTGCGCAACAATAAAACTGGTGCGCCCGACCATCAGTTTAGCAAACGCCCTCTGTATTCGGATTTCCGTCCGGGTGTCTATGGAAGAAGTAGCCTCGTCCAGTATCAACATTACCGGCTTGGAAAGCATGATACGTGTAATGCTGAGAAGCTGCTTCTGTCCCTGACTCAGGCTGTCACCATCTTCTTTCACTACCGTGTCATATCCGTTAGGCAGTCTGCGGATAAAACTGTGGGCATGAGTTGCCTTTGCTGCCGCAATCACTTCCTCTCTGCCTGCGTCAGGTTTTCCCATAGAAATATTGTCGTGGATGGTTCCGTCCTTAATCCATGTATCCTGCAAAACCATACCAAATGAGGTACGCAAATCGCCTCTTGTCATTTTATATATATCAGTTCCATCTATCAAAATCCGCCCCTCATTGACATCATAAAACCTCATCAACAGATTTATGAGCGTCGTCTTCCCACAGCCTGTAGGACCCACAATTGCCACACGCTGACCCGGTTTTACCGATAAATTCAAATTCCTGATCAGAGGCTGCTCTGGTACATACGAAAAAGAAACATTATCAAAGTCCACCTGCCCGCGTATAGATTCCGGTTTTACCGGAGTTTCCGCATCCGGTGTCTGAGCTTCTTCATCGATTAATGCAAATATCCTTGCCGCGCATGCTATGGCATTCTGTAATTCTGTAATCACTCCGGATATCTCATTAAATGGTTTGGTATACTGATTGGCATAGCTTAAAAAGCAGGAAAGCTGTCCCACACTGATACCGCCCCGCAACACAATGAATGCACCGACAACTCCCACTCCCGCATACACAAGATTGTTTACAAAACGCGTGGCAGGATTGACTGTTGATGAGAAAAAGGTTGCCTGTAGGGAGCATTTTTCCAGACGCTCATTTATGTCATCAAAACGCTGCACAGCTTTTTCTTCATAACTGTATGCCTGCACCACTCGCTGATTTCCAATCATTTCATCAATAAAGGCAGTCTGTTCACCACGGATTTCCGATTGCTTCCGAAACATTCGGTGTGTCCTTTTTGCAATAAATGCTGCCACAAAAAATGACAGGGGTGTTACCAGTACCACTACCAGCGTAATCCATACATTTAACCGCAACATAAAGACCAGAGTTCCGACTATGGTGAGCACGCTGGTAAACGCCTGGGTAAATCCCAACAGCAATCCATCTGCAAATTGATCCACGTCTGCTATCACCCGGCTGACAATATCTCCGGAAGGATGTCCATCCAAATATTTTAAAGGCAAACTCTGGATTTTGTCAAAGGCGTCATTCCGAATTTCCCGCATGACCAGATAAGTAATCCGATTATTACATACATTCATAAGCCATTGGGACAGTCCGGTAGTCGATAACACAATCAACATTTTCTCAAAAATAGGTTTCAGCAGAGCAAAGTCCACTTTTCCCCGGGATATCATACAGTCAATGGCATCTCCGGTCAAAATAGGTAAATACAATGTTGTCACAACAGATACGGCGGCAAACACTATGGATATCATCACTAAAAACCAATATTTTTTTATATATATCATGATTTTTTTAGTGGTTTCAGATTGCATCCTCACGCCTCCTTCCTGTCCTGAAACTGGGACTGATGAATCTCCCGGTATACATCACAGTTTTGCAACAACTCTTCATGCCTGCCCGTCCCTGCAACTTCACCGTCGTCCAACACAATAATAAAATCCGCATACTGAATGGAGGAAGTTCTCTGTGACACAATAAACACAGTAGGTTGATACTCCAAATTACGGATAGCCTGACGAAGTTTTGCATCTGTGGCATAGTCCAGTGCCGACGTGCTGTCATCTAAGATGAGAATACCCGGTTTACGCACCAGCGCTCTGGCAATGTTCAAGCGTTGTTTCTGCCCACCGGACAAATTTCTGCCCCCCTGCTCTACCATTGTATCTATTCCTTTATCTTTCGCAGAAACAAATTCCCATGCCTGAGCATCTTTCAATGCCTGAATCACCTCTGTCTCTGTCGCATTTTCATTGCCCCACTTAATATTCTCCTGTATCGTGCCGTGAAACAACACTGCCTTTTGCATGACTATACCAATGGACCGGCGAAGCGTCTCCAGAGGAAAATCCCGCACATCCGTGTCATTAATCCGAACACTGCCATCGGTCACATCATAAAAGCGGGGAATCAAATGAACCAGTGTGGATTTTCCTGAGCCGGTACCACCAATGATACCTATAGTCTGTCCCGGCTGCGCCTGAAAATGAACATTTTCTAACGCGGCATCACCGCCCCCCTGATAACTCATTGTTACATGATCAAATTCCACCTTTGCACCAACAGGATGACCCGACTTACCGCTTACCATAGAGGATTGCATGTCAAATACAGACTGCACACGCTTTCCACAAGCGACAGCCTTTGTGGTGAGTATGATCGTATTCGCCAACTTCACTAATTCCACCAAAATCTGCGTCATGTAGTTGACAAGAGCAATCACATCACCCTGCCCCACACTGCCGCTGTCTATACGAAGGGCACCCGTCCACAGGAGCCACACTAACGCCAGATTAACGAGCACATATGTCACGGGATTGGTCAGTGCCGCAATTCGTCCTACCAACAGTTGTGTCCGTGTCAATATTTCATTTTCCCCTTCAAATGCGGCTACTTCTTCCTCCTCCTTATGGAACGCCCGAATGACACGCACTCCTGTAAGATTTTGCCGGACACGTCCTAACACAATATCAAGCAGCGTCTGGATTTTACGGTACAAGGGCATGGTAATCAACATAATCCCAAAGATTACAAGTGCCAAAAGCGGAATCAATACTACAAAAATAAATGCCATCTTTGTGTCAACGAAAAATGCCATGAGCATGGCACCGAATACAATGAACGGAGAACGCAGAAACAGACGAAGCGCCATATTGATTCCCGCCTGAATCTGGTTAATGTCGCTGGTCATGCGGGTAATCATTGTGGATGTCCCTAATGTGTCCATCTCCCGAAACGAAAGACTCTCCAGTTTCACAAACAGCCCATGCCTAAGCTTTGCTGCAAACCCCACAGCTGCCTTTGCCGCATAATATTGCGCTGTAATGGAACAAACCATCCCTATTACCGCCAACAGCAACAACACTCCTCCATATCGCATGATATAGGCACTATCCCCGTTAGCAATTCCTTTATCAATAATGGCTGCCATCACAAGGGGAACCGCCAGATCAAAGCATGCTTCCAGCAGCTTAAACAGCGGTCCTAACACACATTCTTTTTTATATTCTTTTAGGTAACCTAATATATTTCCCATGGGCAACTCCATTCTGTCATAATCTTTTGCGCATAGCAGAGAACGCAACTCTATCAAGACTAACAATCCCTGACAAAGGAAAGTATATGCGTTTTCCCCCACATCCGTCAAGTGTAGCTCCATAAATCCATGCAATACAGCTTTCAAAGAATAATTTTGATACAACCTTGTATTCTATAATATTTGCTATTCTTTCCCAATTTCAGTATACTATTACGGAGAAAAATATAAGCCACTGGTTTGGAGACAAAAGGTATAATATTTATATATCTTGTCATTTTGCACAAAACACGTGACTATTGTGATGACAAGCAAAGTATTTCACATTTGGGACTGCTGAATGGCGTTGGTGCTTAAGTCTGGTTTTTTCAGACTTTATGCACCATTACGCTATTCACCAAGCGCAAGCGTGTCCCAAAGTGAATACTTTGATTCGCCATCACAATTCATAAAAATCAAGCAATACCTTTTGACCTCCACACCAGTACATAACCAGGAGGAAAACATTGAACACATACGAATTGATTGCCCCTTGCCATTTCGGTCTGGAGGCAGTGTTAAAGAAAGAAATTACCCGATTGGGGTATGAAATACTGAAAGTAGAAGACGGCAGAGTCACTTTTACCGGAGACGCTGCTGCAATTAGCCGCGCCAATATTTTTCTTCGCACCACAGAACGAATATTATTAAAGATAGGCAGCTTTCACGCCACAACTTTCGAGGAGCTTTTTGAAGGAACCAAAGCTCTACCCTGGGAAGAATTCATCCCTGCAGACGGACGTTTCTGGGTGACAAAAGCGACCTCAATCAAAAGCAAGCTGTTCAGTCCTTCCGACATCCAGTCTATTATGAAAAAAGCAATGGTGGAGCGATTAAAGACGAAGTATCACACAGACTGGTTCCCGGAAGATGGCAGCGACTTTCCGGTACGGGTCACTCTGATGAAGGACGAAGTTACCGTGTGTCTGGATACTTCAGGAGAATCCCTGCACAAACGCGGATACCGCCTTGCCACGGTCAAGGCTCCCATTACGGAAACTCTTGCTGCGGCATTAATTCTTCTCACACCCTGGAACAAAGACCGCATTCTGATAGATCCCTTCTGCGGAAGCGGAACCTTTCCGATAGAAGCTGCCATGATAGGTGCTGAAATCGCACCGGGCATGAACCGCAGTTTTACAGCGGAGCAGTGGACGCATATAATTCCAAAAAAATGCTGGTATGATGCCATCAATGAGGCAGAGGACAAAATACTCCGGGATATCAAAATGGATATTCAAGGCTACGACATCAGCCACAATGCGATTTCTGCTGCCATGGAAAACGCAAAGCTGGCAGAGGTTGACCATCTGCTTCACTTCCAGCAGAGACCTTTAAGTGAACTGAGCCACCGCAAAAAATACGGTTTTATCATCACCAATCCTCCTTACGGACAGCGACTGGAATCCGAAGAAGATATGCCTGCCCTGTACCGGGAAATCGGAGAAGTCTATCATAAATTAGATAGCTGGTCCATGTTTCTCATCACTGCCTTTGAGCAGACAGAACGCTATATCGGAAAAAAAGCAACGAAAAACCGCAAGATATATAACGGTATGATGAAGACATATTTTTATCAATATATGGGACCACGCCCACCAAAAAGACAGCAGTAAAACGCCAGCGGTTCCCCATAAACCACTGACGTTTCGTACTGTTGTGCAAATTTTACATTTCCATATCAGCCATGCTGTATAGAAAATCGATAACCTGACCTATACTTTCTGCCGTTTCCCTCTGATAGACAGTTTCCGTTTCCAGCTGGTGAGAAAGATTGTTCACCTTAAAAGTGGTGTTGAGCAACTCATCCAATATCCGTCCCATGGCATCGCTGGCTTCCACACACTCTTCCGACGTTCCATTTCGCATAACTGCATTGTATTCCCTTGCCTTACCCAACAATGTTACCAACTGATCTGTCGTATTAATAGAGTCAAACGACATTTGCTCAAGATTCCCCAATGTAGTTTCCATACGTTCCATAATTTCTGCTGTAGACATTTCTGTCTCTTGTAACATCAAATCACCTCCAATAGCTCATGGATGCTGCCCACCCCAACAAGCTGTATCCCTTCCAGTTGTTCTTTCGTCAATGCCAATGATTTCATATTCACCTTTGGCAAAATACACCGCTCAAATCCCAGCTTTGCCGCCTCTAACACCCTCTGTTCTGCCATATTTACCGCACGCACTTCTCCGGCAAGCCCCACCTCACCAAAGCATATCGTGTCATCATCCAAAGACTGATTGCGATAACTGGTCAGTAATGCCATGATAATGCCCAAATCCAATGCCGGCTCATGAATCCGCATTCCACCGGTAACATTTATGTAGGCATCACAATCCCCCATCCGGATACCCATCCGCTTTTCAATCACCGCCATCAACAAATTAATGCGGTTATAATCTGTTCCGGTAGCCGTTCTCCTGGGCATATTAAAGTTGGTTTGACAAACCAGCGCCTGTACTTCTATCAAAATAGGTCTCGTCCCTTCGATAGAACATACTACCACGGAACCCGGTGCCTGCTTTGGCTTACCCGCCAACATAAATTCGGAAGGATTGAGAACTTCCACAAGCCCATTTCCACGCATTTCAAACACTCCGATTTCATCTGTGGAACCAAAACGATTTTTTACACCACGCAGAAAACGATACGAAGCACCACCGTCTCCCTCAAAATAAAGCACAGTATCTACCATATGTTCTAATACTCTCGGACCGGCAACCACCCCTTCTTTCGTCACATGTCCTACAATAAAGACCGACACCGGCAAACTCTTCGCCAGCCGCATCAACGTGCCGGTCGTTTCCCGAACCTGACCCACACTGCCCGGTGCAGAACCGATTTCCTCCCGATACATGGTCTGTATGGAATCGATAATAACCACTTCCGGTTTACGTCTTCCAATTACCTCAGCCACAACATCCAGGTCAGTCTCGCTCAATAAAAATATCTCTTTCTCAAAGGTTCCCAATCTGTCTGCACGCATTTTTATCTGCCTCACAGACTCCTCACCGGAAACGTATAATACATCTTTATCTGCCTCTGCTAACTGCTTACACATCTGCAGAAGGAGTGTAGACTTGCCGATTCCCGGATCACCGCCCACCAAAACAAGAGAGCCTGTAACAATTCCGCCACCCAATACCCTGTCCAGTTCCCCAATTCCTGTCAGGGTGCGAATCTCATCACCGGTAGTTATTTCAGATAATTTCGACGGTTCCCTATGTTCTATGGCAGCGACAGAGCGTCCCGTCACTGTCTTCACTACGGGTTCTTCTACGAAAGAATCCCATTCTTTACAACCCGGACACTGCCCTAGCCATTTCGGAGACTCAAATCCACATTCTTTACAGAAAAAAGATGTCTTCTGTTTGCTTTTTGCCATAAATTACAACTTTACCACCTTTACATCATACGCTTGTCCCGGTTCCATCTCTACACTGAGAACCAGTTTACCGCCCAAATTGGTTTTCATCTTGCCAATATCCGTTCCGGATATCGTTACACCATATTCCATCTGAGGCTCCAGCTCCAATGTAATGGAGGAGTCCTCTAATCCCTCTACCGAAAAAGTCACTTCTTCCTCAGTTGCCAGCATATCCGTCACTACAGTTCCCGGTACGGATTCATATACAAACATACCGTTACGCTCTAACTTTGTTATTTCTTTGAATGTCTTTACCTTATACAGGTCCCCTTCATAAGCAAAATCCGAACGTTTCTGTTTGCTGTCCAGTTCAAAATTTCCAAAACTCAACTTTCCGTCCTTTGTCTTGCAAATCAAATCTGTAATCCCCGCCATTGTAATATCCTCCTCTGTGTCTGACTAGTCACAACTTAGTATCTCTAGTCTACCATAATCAGTATTTTTTTTCCACTGCTACTGTTTGGAAAAAGTTAATTTTTTTTCATCTAAATCGACGTAAATCTTGTCGCCAGCCACAAACTCTCCTGCCAGCATTCGGTCAGCCAGTTCATCCTCAATTTCTGTCTGTATGCTGCGTCTAACCGGACGTGCACCATACGTTTTGTCGAATCCGCTCTCTGCCAGATGAGCAACTGCTTCCTTGGAGACATTGATTTCCATACTCATCTGTGCCTGAATTCTCTTGTTGAGATTTTCCAGTAAAATTCCCACGATTTCCTCTACGTTCTCCTTCGTCAAGGTATGGAACACAAGCAGTTCATCAATACGGTTAATAAATTCCGGCTTAAAGATACGCTTGACCTCCTCCATAACCCCGTCTTTCATCTTCTGGTAGTCCGCCTCCTCGTCGTCACCGGAGCCGAATCCCAGGTGCTTTGGTGCAACAATCCTCTGTGCTCCTGCATTGGAAGTCATTATAATGATTGTATTCTTGAAACTCACTTTTCGCCCCTGGGCGTCTGTCACATGACCATCTTCCAAAATCTGGAGAAGAATGTTAAATACATCTCCGTGAGCTTTTTCGATTTCATCAAACAATACCACCGAATATGGGCGTTTGCGGACTTTTTCGCTAAGCTGTCCGCCATCCTCATATCCCACGTAGCCCGGCGGTGAGCCAATCATCTTAGACACACTATGCTTTTCCATATATTCCGACATATCCACACGGATAATCTCATTATTCACGCCAAATACCGCCTCTGCTAACGCCTTGGACAACTCTGTCTTTCCCACACCTGTCGGTCCCAGGAAAAGAAAGGAACCAATAGGGCGATTAGGGTCTTTTAGTCCCACTCTGCCACGGCGAACCGCTTTGGAAACAGCGTCTACTGCCTCATTCTGCCCCACAACACGCTCATGAAGAACCTCCTCCAAATGCTTCAGCCTTTCTGTTTCTTCCTCCTGCAGTTTCTGCACCGGTATCTTTGTCCAGTCGGCAATCACCTCCGCCACTTCATTTTCTGTAACAACCAGATCAATGCCTTCCCGTTCCGCCTCAGCACTGGCATGGAGCAGACGCATTTTTTCCTCGGAAGCTTTTTGTTTGCGCTTGATTTCTCCCGCCAAAGCGTAATCTTCCGCAATAATAGCCGCCTCTTTTTCCTCCTCCAATGCCTTTTGCCGGTTTTCCAGTTCCCGCAACTCCGGTGAAGGCAGATATACACTCAGGCTCACTTTCGCTGCTGCCTCATCAATTACATCAATGGCTTTATCCGGCAGAAAACGGTCATTTACATACCGTTCTGACATTTTCACTGCTGCCACCAGCGCACTATCCGTAATCTCCACCTGATGGTGCTCCTGATAACACTCCCGAAGCCCTTTCAGTATTGCAATCGCACCTTCCTCATCCGGCTCGTTTACCTCCACAGGCTGGAAACGTCTTTCCAGAGCGGCATCTTTTTCGATGTATTTGCGATATTCCTCTCTGGTGGTGGCTCCGATTAACTGGATTTCCCCCCTTGCCAAAGACGGTTTCAAAATATTTGCTGCATCTATAGCACCTTCTGCACCACCGGCACCAATAATTGTATGAATCTCATCGATAAACAGCAAAATATTTCCGGACTGCGTCACTTCCTTCAATGCACGTTTAATACGCTCCTCGAACTCACCACGATACTTTGAGCCTGCAACCATACCGGATAAGTCCATTGTAAGGACTCTTTTATCGCGAATAACATCAGGAATATCACCATGGATAATTTTTTGTGCCAACCCTTCCACAACCGCCGTCTTACCAACACCCGGTTCTCCTACCAGACACGGATTGTTTTTTGTGCGGCGACTGAGTATCTGTATGAGACGCTCAATTTCACTGTCCCTGCCAATAACCGGATCCAGCTTATGATTCTTGGCATACTCGGTCAAATCTCTGCTGTACTGGTCTAAAATCGGTGTAGATGACTTTCCCTTTTTATTTTTCTGCAACATGTACTCATTTTTTGCACTGGTCATATCCTGTCCGGATGCCGTGAGCACATCAATATATAGTTTCTGAACATTGATACCTTTTGTATTAAGCAAGCGAACTGCAATGCAATCCGTCTCTTTTAACAGGGAAATCAGAATATGTTCTGTTCCCGCCATTTCCGCACCCAGACGCTCTGCTTCCGCAACACTGGCATCAATGATTTTCCGCGCCCTTGGGGTAAAATCTCCATGCTCTTTAGTAAGTACCGATGTTTCCGGCACCATCAATTCTTCCATTAATTCTTCAATCTTTTCTGCAGAAACCGCATTCGACTTCAGAACCTCTGCTGCCACTCCTTTCGTTTTAACCAGCGCCAGAAGCAAATGCTCCGTGCCAATATAATTTTGATCCCTTCCTGCGGCTATTTTACCGGCATTCTCCAAAACTTTTCGGGCACTTGAAGTATATCGTCTACGCATTCTTTTTCTTTTCCTCCTAATCTATCGATTCTTCATCATCTCTTATTATTTTAATTTCATCAGGATCAATCCCTTTCAATCTCATATACAGGGAAATGATACCCAGTAAAAATAATGCAGATAGTGCAAGCAGAATCCCCACAATATATTTTAAACGCTTGTTACTGACCTGTAATGCATCTTCCTCTTCCGGCACCAGTCCCGATGCTCCGCTCCGATACCATGCCTTTACCTTAGTATAAGGATAAACCGCATTTTCCTCCCTGTCATAGAGAAAAAACTGTTCCTTTCCCTCAGACATACCGTAAATCAGCACATAGGTATGCTCCGTATCGCTTTCTAAAGCATAGGCTTCCACAATCTGTCCGTCGATTTCCAGCTCCGTTTTTCCAAAACCTTTGGGTATGTCTTCTTTATCCGGAGTCGTCACCTGAATAGATATGGCACCGTATAAAGTAATACCGTCTGCACCGCTCACTGCACGCACACCATTTGAAGTGACCGGTGCTGCAGAAGGTTGTGGTTCCGTCACCTTTATCGTAAGGCGGTATGTTTTTTTCACACCGCTTTTTGTCTTCACAATCAGTTTAATCACATTCTTCCCTAATTGCAAATCTTTATTTCCCTTTATGGTCACGGAAGCATCTTTTTCCTTTGTTTCATATGATATATCTAATTTCGAGTCATACGTACCAATCTGACCACTGTATCGAAATACGCCCGGAGAAAATTCCGGAGACAGTGCCACCCCCGCTACAGATAGTGACGTTAATGTGGCGGTATCCGGATTTAACGGCGCAGGACTCGCACTTTGCTCCACAGGATTTTCCCCACTTTCATCCGGATTCTGCTCAGGAGGGACTGACCCAGAATCACTCCCCTCAGCCGGCGGATTATTTTTGTTTGCATTTGGATCTGCTGTAACCGAAGGAGCCGTAGCTACCGGTTTCGTTGCTGTGCTTCCTTTCTTTTTGACTACTACAGTAAGGGCGTCATAGGATACAGACATTTTTTCCGATATACTCCCTCCGTATACATTATATGGTTTTTTTAATGTAATGGTTGAACTGCCTTCCTTCCTTGCACGGAATTTCACCGAATATTTCAGAGTGGTTGATGTACCTTCTCTCTCAATATCAGATATTTGAAATTCATCGTCATTTCCATGGACAATACTTCCCCCGGTCAAAAACTGCAGCACCTTGTTATCATAGGAAAAATAGCCCTCAAATCCGGACATGGGAGTTGAGGACTTTACAGTAATTACTACATAAACGGTATCCCCTCTCTGCACACTTTGCTGTTTCGTGGATACCGAAATAGATGCGCCGGCTGCAGATGCCTGCCGGCTGACAAAGAGACTTGCAAGGAGAAATAGGAGCAAGCTTGCTCCCACTCCTATCCACCTCACAACCTCTCCACAATATGATTTTTTTTGCAACATAGCTATTATCTAGCCTCCAAACTGCGACTTAAGCATTATTATCTCTAATCTGCTTCCGACGTGTCATTTGCTCCTGCAGATGACTGTTTTGCCGCTTTTTTCGCTGTAGCACTGTCCTTTCTGACTATTTTTATCTTGTAGCTTCTGGTAGTGCCGCTAGCAGATTTTACCTTAACCGTAATAGTGTTGGTTCCCACTGACAGTGCTTTATCTCCTGCCCCTGTTACGGTAGCAGAGGAACTAACTGCTGTCGCCACAATTTTGACCTTTGATACACTATTTGCCACCGTTACCTGGTATGTTTTACTGCCGGTATCTCCCAACTTAAACGGCTCGGAAAATGCATGGTCTTTCACATACAGATTTTTCAAATAGTTGTTCGGATTAGCACCACCCTGCGGCATTGGACATGCACTTGACGGCATGTTGTTGTATACCGGAATAGAAAATACAATCGGGGTGTTATCCTTATCCGCACCATATGCCGCTGCTGTTTTCGTTGCCTCACTGTTTGGCGCCTCAATATTTGCCATATACTGATGGTTATACCGATTTGTCGATGTAACATTAAACTTCTGCAAATACAATGTATTCTGACCTGCATTGATATATTGCTTACCGATATAACATGCACCACCGTAAATGGAGCGGTAAGGATTGGTCCATGGTCTGGAATAATCCGTTCCCGTACTTGCCCATTTTAATCCTTTCTTCACGGCATTAGAGCCACTATTTGCACCGATGTTATAGAAATTATAAATCCCTTTATATCCCTCTACATTACCGGATACTGAGCTGGACATCATGGTAGAACTGATAACCACCTCCTGCTTTGAACGGGAAGCCAAATGATACGGGCTTACCTTAGAAGCAACAGCAGCCTCCATAAATGCCTTGGAATACTTAATGCTTACGGATTTGTTATTATCATTCGTATAGGTAAAGCTCTTTTTGTACATCGGTGTATTTTTCAATACATTTTCCACGCCTGCTTGAGTCTGTACCGCGCTCTGGTACTCCAGGGACTCAAATTGGAAAATTCCGGTATCATCCAGGAAGTTTCTTGGATCCATATAATATTTGACAGCCTTTTCCGATGCAGTCACCCAGGTAGAACCGTCAAACACTACAAATTTGTCTGTAGTCCAGTCATAAGCGCCGGCAGCTGTAGACTTCCAATCGTATGACTTGCTGTTGCTGAGCAAATTCAAACCAACCTTAGACTCTGCTGCTACTGCGTCACTCCAGTTCACTCCAGTCTGAAATGCCTTAAACTCCCAATTCGGATACTGCTTATGCAAATTCATAAGCGGTGTAATATAAGAGCTCGGGAACCCTTGATTTTGCAGGTTTTTCTTAAACTGTGAATCTGTCGTCGTCGTTGTTGTTGTTTGCTTCGGTGTCGCTGTCTTTTTCGGTGTCGCTGTAGGTTTTGCCGTTGGCTTCGCCGTTACTTTCGGAACAACGCCCGGTTCTTCCGTCTTGACGATCTGGAACAGAAGATTTTTCTCTGCCACAAATCCTTTCACCGTTTTTGAACCCTCTCGCACTTGTATCTTATAGTATCGGATTCCACTTACCTCTTTTTCTGCAATGGCAGTCACCTGCTGATTTTTCTTTAGTTTTACAATCTTTCCCTCAACACTTACTGAACCCGGTTTCCCGGCATCTTTTGACAGCTTAATGGTATTGGTACTGTTAATTTTTGCCGGCATACCCTTCTTATAATCTACTTTTACACTGGTCGCCTGAAGATATCCCTTGCATTTGGCATTGCCCTGTTTAAAGGATACATAATACCATTTCTGGTTTTTATTTACCTTTTCGGAAAGAATTTTAAGTGCAGTTCCCTTTACCAGCTTCACATCCTTCCCATCCACCTTCGTGAGTTTGGAATTGATATCTGCCTTGGTATGTAACTGTTGACCCGATTTCTTTATCGTACCGCTGATAGATGTGCGAACCTTTCCGGTCTGCACTTTCACATAACTGGAGTGTATGTATCCGGTAATTGTCTCTTTGGTCATCTTAAATTTAACGTGATACCATTTTCCGTTTTTGGCAATAATCGTAACACGCTTGCCATCTCCCAGAGTTATCTTTGCTCCTCCGGATTTTACAAAGCCGTATTTTTTACCGGGACCTTTGCGCACATTTAAATATCCGTTTACACGAATTTCTCCTATTGCGGTGGCACTGGATATTTTATTGTCTGTCATCACACCGAAAAAAATCAGTGCAGAAACAAATATCAAACATAAACAGCTAATAAATTTTTTCTTTGACATCGAAAACACCCCTTATCGTTGCTGTAACATTTCTCGTAAATCCTCGGTTTCAAATATATAATGCGAACCGCAAAACTGACAATTTACTTCAATCGGCTCACCGTCCGCAATCATTTCCTCCAAATCACTTCTGCCTACACTGGCAATCGCTCTGGAAACACGCTCCATTGAACAATTGCAACGGTATTCGGTCGGTATTCTATCGGTAATTTCCACACCTAAATCCGCCATGAGATATTCCAGAATATCCTCCGGCGTCATTCCCTGCTCCTGCAAATCCGTCACTGAATGCAGTGCCTGCAATTTGGTTTCCAATTTGTCAATTACCGTATCCTCCGCAAATGGCATTACCTGAATGATAAATCCCCCTGCCTGTCGCACATGATTATCTTTATCCATGAGAACACCTAATCCTACAGAAGATGGTACCTGTTCAGATGTAGCATAATAATATGTCAAATCTTCGGCTATTTCTCCGGAAACCAAATGAGTCTGCCCATTATATGGTTCTTTCATTCCAATATCGCGAATCACATTTAGAAATCCCGGTCCCAGTGCACCGGAGACATCCAGTTTCCCTTTGGCATTCGGAGGTAAAATAACATGAGGTTCTCTCACATATCCTTTCACACCTGCCTGAGCATCTGCCGTTACCGTCAGACCTCCAATGGGTCCTCCACATTGAATTTGCAGAGTGAGAACATCGTTCTCTCCCTTCATCATACTGCCCATCATGCTGCCTGCCGTGAGTAGACGTCCTAACGCAGCTGTTGCCACCGGGCTTGTATCATGAATCTCTCTAGCACGCTCCACCAGATTACGACTGGTTACTGCAAACAGACGTAACTGATGATCTGCACCCATTGCTCTGACAATATAATCCTCCGTCATGGTCAACCTCCAACTAACGTTTTACAGTCTGCCTATATTTCACATAGTTTCTTTGCCACAAAATATATACGCTCGCTGTCTTTACCCGGCATATTCTCTGTAAATGCCTCATATACAGACTCTACAGAAAAACCCGTCTCATCTAACAGTCTCTGCACCGTTTCACAGGGATAAGCCCTCTGTACATGGTGTTCATCCACTCTCTCAAACAAGTCGTTCCCATCATCTGACAATTGGTAAATAGTGAGTACATACTCATTGATTCCGGTATCGGTATGATACACATTGTCCCAAATCAAGGTGACATCCTCTCTATTGTCCGTAATCGTCCGGTCTCCCAGCTGTGTTTCATAAAAATGCGCTGTCTTCATGTCAAAGACAAACACACCACCTACATCCAAAAACTGCTGTACCCGCCTAAAAACCTGCCGTAGGTCCTCCGTCTCTAAAAGGTAGTTCATACCGTCACAGACACATATCATCGCCGCGGCAGTGCCATACAGCTCCAGCTTACGCATATCCTGCTGCAATAACAACACGCTTTCCTGACATTTTTGTCTGGCGTATTCTAACATTTCCGCCGACATATCGACACCAATCATATCGTAGCCATCTTCCGCCAACAGTCTGGTCATATTCCCTGTACCACAGCCCAGATCCACAACAATTCCATCGCTGACCCCCTGCTTTAGCAACAGTTTCCGCAGATAAGTATGCCAGTCTCCATAAGGTATATTATCCATAAAAATATCGTATGTGTCGGCAAAACCACCGTATATTTCCATTTCCTCATCCATGGAAACTTCCTCCTGACTGTTCTCTCTCGCAAACTCTGTACTGCTATTGCAATACAGGCATTTATAAGCACGCAAAACGGCATAAGTGTCCAGTCTTTAACAGAATAACACAAAAGCGCTTATAATGCAAGCAAATTAGGTGATATTGCCATTTTATAAAAAAGAAGTTTCCTACACATCCAAAAAGGTGCCTGCAAAAACAGACACCTCATCTTATGATTTTATCTTATATTTCTTTGTATATTCGGAATAGTACCACTTATTTTTAAATTTAATTCCGCTTCTTAAACGTATATATGTTTTCTTTTTTTTCGGATTTTTCCAAATATATGACGTTTTTTTCGTAGAGGTGAGTTTTTTCCACTTCCCCTTTCCCACCTTTCCATATACAAATGTCTTAGCGGAGCCGCTTCCCTTTTTCCAGCGGATCTTAAAACCTTTTTTCGTTTTTTTGATACGCACTTTGGATGGTTTCTTCGGCTTTTTTACCTTTTTCGATGTGGCTGAATTTTCCTTTCCGCCACCGGAGCTGGTACCCGGAGATGGGGTTTTATCCTGCACTGCAGAGCCGGCTGAAGGTGGTGTCGGCTCCACATAATCTGAACTACGCTCCACTTCCGACACGGCAAACAACGTTCCGGTATCGTTACTGTAATACAATACACCACCCGCTCCTGGCACAATACTCGATATGCAATATTGCTTTGCCACAGCTGGCTCATACAATGTATACTGTACGCTAGATACACTCCCCTTACTATCTATGATATAGTACACTCCACCGGGAATATTATTATGAGAATAATAAATATATTTTGCGTCCCCATACGCTGTGCTGACCAATGGTGTCGACTTGACCTCGCACCCCTTGCCGGTTTCTACCGTATACCTCATACTATGGGCAGCAATGTCCCACACACACAGATATCCCATACCGTCTGCCATGGCACCCACATAGGCTGTTCCATCTACAATTGTTGGTGTGCTTGTGCAGTTTACCGCCTTTGCCTGGGGAAATAATTTCCATGAGGAAACTTTTTCTCCGGCATATGCAATAAATTCTCCCACATTGGAAACCGTATACAATGCTTGCTGGTCTTCTTCATACACTAAATTACTCCGAATTTGTCCCTCACCAGACAACACCGTCTCCGAATATATCACATCCTGAGTAAGGTCATGTTCCACAAGTCTCCCATTATCTCCGGCAAAATATAATCTGTCATTCATCACGCAGGAGCCACTCCAGTAATATCCTCCTGTATTTTCGAAATTATGATAGCTCCATTGCACAGAGCCATCCCGGGTATCCAGGCAATAGAATGTTCCCTCCGTCGTGTTTCCCATTTTCATCTCCGTTGTTCCCGCATATACAAACCCTTCATGACAAGTCACATAAGATAGGGATTGACCGCCAAAGCTCTCGCTGAGCCACACATGTTCAAAGGTTTCCGCATCAACACATTCCATACAGCCGCCCGACAGAGGAATAAATAATTTTCCTTCATATAACTCCATAAAACATACGGAATTCATGGACGCAGAAAGTGTCTTCTGCCGGATTATATTTCCCGCGGAATCCAATGCATACAATATGTTTTTACTTACAATATATATCGTATCCTCTGTGACTATAGGCTGGGAATTATACGTTGTTCCCCTGCCGTCGGAAAAAGAACGGCTCCAAATAGTTCCGCCACGCTCCGTGTTTACCGGAGTCTTTTCCTCCGTCACAAAGCAGTTTGCCTGCGAAACCCCTGTAGCTGTCGAAACCGTCAATCCAAGCACAGATGCCGCTGTTATTGCGGCAATGAGTTTTTGATATCGTATTTTCATGATTTGCACCTATTATTTCACCTTAACTTTGATAGTACTGCTAAAAGCACCGGTTTTTTTCACTTTTCCGGATTTATTATACGCACGTATCTTAATAAAGTATGTTCCCTTTTTTAATTTTAAGGTGGCCTTTGTCATATTTATTACCGTCTTATTTTTCTTGAAATTTATCTTTTTCTTTTTTGCAACATAAATTTCATATCCCTTAGCATTAGATGCCTTTTTCCAGGAAAGCTTTACCTTCTTTTTCTTTGCTTTGGATTTTACAACTTTTGCCTTTGGTTTCTTTACCTTTGACGGCTTTTTAACCTTAGGTTGTGTAGAAGGTTTTACTGTTGTCCCCGGTTGCTTTGTAGGCTGAACAGTCTGTTTTGCCACAGTAACCACCGCATAAGGACGAGTAATCATATTATGCTTGCCATCTTCCGCAAGTTTACCCGCTGAAAGCAAATAGGTTCCTTCCTGAGCGAAAGATAACTCTGCTTTACCTTCCTTATTTGTTTCGGCAGTAATCGTTGCATTTTTTGCAGTTGCTCCCTGTACACCATCACTCTTTGCAACAGCATATACTTTAGCTGCATTTACAGGATTAGTATATGGAGAAGAATTCCAATTATCGTCATAGGTCACGCCAAAAGCATTCAAAGCAACAGTAAGTTTTTCGCCCGCTTGTACACTATACTCCGTCTTATTAAATTCCGTATACTCCGAACTGATATATTCGTATGTTTCCGGGTTAGTAGTATGAGAATAACTGCCGTAAATAACTACACTGTCATCTGCCTTACAATGATACCTGTCCATGGATACATCTCCACTCTGCCCATTGACAGAATACATCCAGGATACCTCCCAGTCTACACCGGCTGCACCGACACCGTCTCCATCCACAGACAGTCCCTGTACCCAAAGCCCGCCATATGCCGATGGACTTGCAATGATATACTTACTCATATCCTCATTACTTACGTTCTTTTCTATGGAAAGATACTTTGCGAAGGCACGTAGCGGAGAGTACGTGGCAGCAGCACCGGTTGCCAGTTCTACACCAAAATCATTGTTTAAGTCTTCCTCTGTCATGGTGACAGCAACGGGTGCCAGCATAGTATCTGCATCTGTCTCCATACGAAGTGTCACAGTAACACCCGTGGATGCCCCAATGTCCTCTGCCTTTGTAATCTGCAGGTTCACACCGGAAAATACCAGTGCCACTGACAGCAGAAACGCTATCAGCTTTTTCGTTTGTTTTGTTGTCTGTTTCATTTGTCTCCTTCTTTCCCGCTTATCGCGTATAGTTTTTGTGCGATAAAATAACAAGCAAGAGTTTCGCTTGCGAAACTCTCCGCCTGCGGCGGGTTGCTGAAAGCAACATTT
>JAFLTA010000023.1 GCA_022510685.1 Lachnospiraceae bacterium
TGAGTGACCAGTTGATGATTCTGGAGACAGAACCGGAAAATATGGACACCATCAATGAGATTTTCCGTGCTGCCCATTCTTTGAAGGGAATGGCAGGTACCATGGGATTTAAGCGCATGCAGCGTTTGACACACGACATGGAAAATGTATTCCAGGAAATCCGTAGCGAGAACATGAAAGTGCAGCCGGAACTGGTCGATGTGTTGTTCCGTGGATTGGAGGCTCTGGAAAATTATCTTGATAATATTCTGGAATCTGCAGATGAGGGAACAGAAGAAAATGAGGAAATTATTAACACCTTAAATTCCATTGCTGATAAGGCAAAAGGAGGTACCGGTGAAGTGGCTGCGGCATCCACATCGGAAGATTCCGCTCCGGCAGAGGAAAGTAGTGCAGGCACAGGTGCTGCAGGTGCAAAATATGAAACCATCAGCATTACTGAGTACGAGCAGACTACTTTCGATAAGGCGAAAGAAAATAACCAGAATGTATTCGGTGTCACGGTATACCTTCAGGAGAGCTGTATCTTGAAAGCAGCCAGAGCCTTCCTTGTATTCAAGGCATTGGAGGAAATGGGTGAAGTTATAAAGTCGGAGCCTAGTGTACAGGATATTGAAGATGAAAGATTTGAAACAGATTTCAGTTTAGTATATTTTACGGCGGAGCCTTTGGAGAAAGTCAAGGCGGCGATTGAAAATGTATCAGAGGTACAGGAGGCAATTGTCGGTCCGTTTGAGTTGAAGGCAAATACACCGGATGAAGATTTGGCATCCGAGGTAAAGGATGAGCCGGAGAAAAAAGAGGAAAAAACGGCAGCAAAGCCTGCGCCTAAAAAGGCACCGAAGACGGCAGGACAGGCCGCAGCAGCTACAGAAACCAAGCAGGCAAAGAAGGATGCGCCGGCACAGAAGGCGAAACCGGCAATCGGACGTACTGTCCGTGTTGATATAGAAAAGCTGGATGTTTTGATGAATCTGGTGAGTGAGTTGATCATTGCAAAGAACGGTCTTGTGTCCAGCAGTGCAACAGATACCCAGAAGAATGATTCCGGATTCAATGAGCAGATTGAGTATCTGGAGAGTGTGACGACCAATCTTCACGAGTCTGTTATGAAGGTTCGAATGGTACCAATCGAGAGCGTAGTAAATCGTTTCCCGAGAATGGTACGTGACCTGAATAAGAAGCTTGATAAGAAAATGGAATTACATATGACCGGTGAGGAGACAGAGTTAGACCGTACCGTTATCGATGAAATTGGTGATCCATTACAGCATTTGCTCCGTAATGCGGCAGACCATGGTTTGGAGTCCAACGAGGAGCGTCTTGCTATCGGTAAGCCGGAAGTCGGTAATATCTATCTGGATGCTTATCAGGATGGTAATAATGTAATCATCGAGGTTCGCGACGATGGTGGCGGAATTGATGTGGATAAAGTCCGCAATAAAGCATTAGAACGCGGAACGATTACTTATGAGCAGTCAGAGGCTATGTCTGACAAAGAAATTGTAGATTTGCTGTTCCAGCCGAGTTTCTCCACAGCGGAGAAAATCACGGACGTATCCGGTCGTGGTGTAGGTCTGGATGTAGTTAAGACAAAGATTGAGGGCTTAGGTGGTAATATCGAGTGTAGGACCACACTGGGTGAGGGAAGTAGCTTCATTATTCGTCTTCCTCTGACGTTGGCGATTATCCAGGCATTGATGGTTGAGCTTGGAACAGAGAAGTATGCGATTCCTCTTGGCAATATTGAGATGATTGAAGATATCCCATTCGAGGACGTGAAGCACGTACAGACAAAAGAAGTAATCAATCTGCGCGGAAGCGTTATTCCATTGATTCGTCTGGATCAGCTCTTAGATGTGGAGCCGATTGAGAATGAGGAGGAGAGCCTTACCGTGGTAATTGTCAGAAAAGGTGACAAGCAGGCCGGTCTCGTGGTAGATAACTTGATTGGTCAGCAGGAAATCGTTATTAAGTCTATTGGCAATTACATTAACTGTAGCAAGATGATTGGCGGAGCGACCATTCTCGGTGATGGCGAGATTGCGTTAATCCTCGAAGTAAATGCATTAGTGTAGGGGGAGGTACATCATGGAAGAATTAGCAGATATCCAGAATTTAGACGTAGTCGGGGAAACCAAACAATATATTGTAATTAAGATTGGTTCAGAGCAATATGGTATTGATATCAATTTTGTGGACAATATAGTACGTAACCAGCGAATTACGAGAATTCCTAAAGCACAGTCTTATTTTAAAGGTGTAATTAATCTTCGTGGTGAGATTATTCCGGTGATGAGTCTGCGGTTGAAGTTTGAGCTGGAGCCGGATGAATACACAAATGCCACCAGAATTATCATTATTAAACTGGAGCCACAGTCTGCAATCGGTCTGATTGTGGATGAGGTGAGAGAGGTTGTGACTTTGGGAGAAGAAGCCATTGAGAAGAATACCACGGCAGACATGAGTGATGCTAAGTCACAGTATTTAAGTGGAATTGGTAAAAACGGTGACAGTTTGATTTCTTTATTGAATATTGCAACTGTTATTTCTGAACAATAACAGATAGTCAGTTGCTGTTTGATGGAAATCGGGGAGAGGATGCTATGGTACAGGAAGCGGAAAATATAAATAGCATGGACTTTGATGTTCTGACAGAAATCGGTAACATCGGAGCAGGAAATGCCGTTACAGCGCTATCCCAAATGATAAATGCCAGAGTGGATATGTATGTTCCTCAAGTGAGAATGCTGACATTTCAACAGTTGGCTGAGATTATCGGAGGAGAGGAAACTCTGGTAGTGGGAATTATGCTCTCATTGGAAGAAGACATTGAGGGCTCTATGCTGTTTCTCATGGAGGCGGATGAGGCACATCAAATTGTTGCACAGATGATGGGCTATACTTCATGGGAATCAGGAGAGTTTACGGAAATAGAACAATCGGCTTTGACGGAAGTAGGGAATGTAATTACTGGTGCGTATTTATCTGCCATTTCTAAATTGACCAATCTGACCATAGTTCCGTCAATACCGTATATGGCAGTAGATATGGCGGGGGCGATTCTCAGTGTACCGGCTATTGAGTTCGGTAAGCTGGGAGACCAGGCACTGCTCATCGAATCAAGATTTCGGGATATGGATGTGGACATCAGTGGTTACTTTATTATGATACCGACACTAGAATCCTATGATTCCATATTATCTGCATTGGGAATAGGGTGAGAAGAATGGGTGAGATGATAAAAGTTGGAATGGCAGATTTAAATGTATGCCATGCGCCGGATGCTATCACCACCTTGGGGCTTGGTTCTTGTGTGGGAGTAGCACTGTATGATAAGTCAACTAAAATAGCCGGCCTCGTCCATGTGATGCTTCCGGATAGCACATCAGTACGGCAAAACCAAAATCCCGCAAAATTTGCTGATACGGGAATTGTATTGTTATTACAAAAAATGAAGCAAAGTGGCGCGAATACGTCCGCTTTGACAGCAAAAATTGCCGGAGGGGCGCAGATGTTCGCCTTTAAGAGTAATAATGATATGTTGCGTGTGGGAGATCGCAATGTGGAGGCAGTAAAGAAGAAACTGAATGAATTGCGTATCCCTATTATTGCGGAGGATACGGGGTTAAATTACGGAAGAACCGTCGAGTTTTTTCCGGAAACGGGAGACTTTGTGATTAAAGCAGTGGGTAAGCCGGTGCAAACCATATAGTTAGGAGGTCTTTTTTGTGAAGGCAGATTATATTCCAAAAGTGATTACTTTGTTAGCCGGAGCGGTGGTCTGTATTGTGTCTATTGTGAGACACATGGATGTCACCTATAGCTTGGAGATTCTCCTCGCGACTCTGATTATTTTTTATATTATCGGATTGATTGCGAAGGCAATTCTTCAGAAGGTGGAGAGCAGCAATCGTTTTATCAGGCATAAGAGAGATGAGGAGTTAGAGAGAGAAGTATCATTGGAGATGGAGCAGGATGAGGATGAACTTTCCCTCCAGGGACCGGAAAGTGAACAGGCATAGTATATTGCCAGAGATTTCGCTGTAATATAGAAGGGATGTAGTACTCTATGGACGAGAATGAAAAAAGAGCCTTGTGGGAGGAGTATTCCCAGACAAAAAACGGTAGAATCCGGGAACAATTGATTATTGAATATGCCGGTCTGGTAAAGATTGTTGCAGGTCGTTTGGGGATGTATCTTGGATATACTGTAGAATATGATGATTTGGTGGGATATGGCATTTTTGGATTGATTGATGCCATCGATAAATATGAACTTACAAAGGGAGTTAAGTTTGAGACATATGCCAGTTTGCGGATTCGTGGGGCTATTTTAGATCAGATTCGAAAAATGGACTGGATACCCAGGACGATACGTCAAAAGCAGAAAAAGCTGGAAACAGCTATGCAGGAGTTGGAGAAACGTTTAGGAAGAACTGCGACCAATGAAGAATTAGCAACGGAGTTGGAAATTCCGGTGGAGGAGTTGGAGGAGTTAGTCAACCAGACAAGTTTGACCAGTCTCGTGTCTCTGGACGAATATTTGGAGCAGGGCAGTGAAGTACGGGTTGAGGCAGGAAACCAGCCGCGATTTGAACAACCGGAACAGGTGATGGAGCGGCAGGAGTTGAAACGCATTTTGGCGGAGGCAATTGACACTCTGACAGAAAAGGAACAACGTGTCATTGCATTTTATTATTTTGAGGAGTTGACCTTAAAAGAGATAAGCAAAATTTTAGAAGTATCTGAGTCCAGAGTATCTCAGTTACACACAAAAGCATTGAAAAAAATGAAGGAACGCCTGGGAAATGAAATGGGCGTATTTGGAATTGGAAATATTTAGGAGCGAAGCACAAACCAGGGGAAAATAGTTTGTGCTTTGTGTTTACTGTATAGGAATCGTGAATAGGGATGGGATTTTGTTCTCCGGCTATGAATAGGGAACGTGTACCGGAGTATTAGGAAGGAGATGGGATTGTGAAAAGAAATGCATATTTTCAATTAATTCATGAGGATAATGGTCTGTTTTTGCAGAGTTTTCCGGCACAGGACGGTGGTGCGCCGTTAAGTGCAGAGGATGTGCTGCAGTATTTAGACTTGAAAAAATATAGTGACAATGTGAATCCTGTGGAAATCGGAAAATTTGTGGAGACGGCGAAGGCGGAGACTGCCCGTCTGAGAGTTTCCGGCAAATCGGACTGTTTACCGGAGACAGAGACAGCAGTGATTACGGTTGATAAGTATTCCACGATGGCAAAGGTGCGTCTTTATCCGCCATCGAGCAAGGGAAAGCAGCTGACAGAGGCGGATTTGCTTTCTCTGATTGAGCAGCAGGGTGTGAAACACGGACTGATGAATAAAAATATTTCGCTGTTATTGAAGGCAAAGCTATATTGCACGGATGTACTGATTGCCAAGGCGACATTACCGGTGCAGGGCTCTGACGCGGAAATTACATATCATTTTGATGTTGATAAGACAAGTAAACCTGCCGTAAATGAAGATGGCAGTGTAGATTTTCATAAATTGGATATGATAGAGCGTGTAAAGGAAGGACAGCTGCTGGCAACGTTGAAGCCGGAGGTGCAGGGTACACCGGGCATGGATGTGCGGGGAATGCCGATTGCACCTAAGAAGGTGAAACGCTTGATTTTAAAACATGGCAAAAAAATTCATCTGTCTGAGGATAATTTGGAAATGTATTCTGAGGTATCCGGAAATGTTACATTAGTATCCGGTACGGTTTTTGTATCAAATGTGTATGAAGTGCCGGCGGATGTGGGACCCTCTACAGGAGATATTGATTATGATGGCAGTGTCGAGGTAAAGGGAAATGTGCTGGCAGGGTATACTGTGAAAGCATCAGGAGATATTACTGTTAATGGAGCGGTTGAGAGTGCTACATTAGAGGCAGGGGGAAAAATTGTATTAAAGCGTGGTATCCAGGGAATGGGCAAAGGTGTCATGAAGGCAGAGGGTGATGTGATTTCTAACTTTATAGAGAGTTCAGAGGTGTCATCCGGTGGCAGGGTTATCACGGATGCTATTATGCATAGCCACGTGGAAGCAAAAGATGAAATCAAGGTAGACGGCAAGAGAGGTATGATTGCAGGAGGTAGTGTGCGTTCTACTCTCAAGATATTTACAAAAGTTGCAGGTTCTACCATGGGAACTCAAACAGAGTTGGAGGTAGGAACAGATCCTACATTGGCAGACAGATATCAACGTATAGAGAAAGAAATAGACAAATTGGGAACCGAGAGAGACAGTCTGTTGCAAAATATAGACATATTAAAGAAGCGTCTTAAGTCAAAGGGAACTTTAAGTGAAGATAAATTGGTGCTTTTGAAGTCCTCTGTAATGAGAGTTCAGGAAATCGGAGAAAACATTGAGTCACTTACGGAGGAATATGAAGAAGTAGAGGCGGAGTTGGAAGCAAACAAGGGAGGCGGCAAAATCATTATTTATGATATTGCTTATCCCGGTGTAAAATTAACGATTTCTAATATTTCCAGCTTCATTCATAACGAGACACATCACAGTGCATTTGTGCGGGAAGGAGCAGATATCCGTGTCAAAGGCATTTAGTGTGCTAAATGTGATGAGCATGTAAATTTGCAAGATATGCAGAGCATGTTTTGTGATTGATTGAGAGGAGGGAAAGCCTATGTCTTTAACATTTGATTATGTAACGATGCCCCCAAAATCCCAAGAGGTATCCCAAATACAACATTCGGATCAAGTGCGTTATCAGCATGGACAACAGGAAATGGCAACCCAATTTCAACAGCAAATCAAAAATCAGTCGGAGCAGACTATTCGTCGTGAAAAGTCGGAAAATGAGCCTGACCGCTATGATGAGGACGAAAAAAGACGTAAAAGAAGACAGGGAAAGGGATCGCGCGATGGGAAAGGTTCTGATTCGAAGGAGCAGAATAAGAGCGGTGAAAATGAGAAACATTTTGATATGAGGGTATAGGTTGAAAAATGATTCTAGGACAGCAAAAGACGCAGTCCAAGAATCACTACACTTCAACCTTAGAAAAATGCAAAACCGGCATTTTTCATTACTATTGGCGACACCGAAGGTTTTGAGGTGAATCGCTTAATGCGTTCTATAGTGGACAGGTAAGGAGAGACGTGACATGATTTTTTTGGAAATTGCAATGATACTCATTGGGCTTGGAGCCATTGTGTATAGTAATAAAATAATAGAATCGCCGGAGTCAGGAAATAACACTGCAAATGGTGCTGAAGAAAAAAAAATCAAGGAGCAGTGGGCACAATTGGAGAAGCGATTTCAGGTATATGACCAAAAACTGGAGGAAAAGAAGGAAGAGCAGGTGGAGGATACTTCTGAACGAATGAGTGCACTTTCCAATGAAAAAATTATGGGAATCAATGAGTATTCGGATCAGGTGATTGACAAAATTGAAAAAAATCATGCGGAAGTCGTTTTTCTCTATGATATGCTAAATGAAAAGCAGCAAGAGATACAGGGCTTGATTCAGGATGCGGATACCACCAAGGCAGAATTCCGGGATGAGATGGCACAGTCTTATCAGAATACGAAAGAGATGGCAGCGCGCTTAAAGGAAGATTTGCAGGAGGAATTAAGGCAGCTTCAAGCCTTGGAGGAGACACTGCGCAACAACAAGGACACGATACAGGAAACCTTGGATTATACAGAGGAAAATGAACAAGAGGAGAGTATACTGAATGAACTGGCAGAGGTGTCTCCGGAGGAATTAGAAGAATTACAGATGGATCATCCACAACCGTTCCGGGAAAAGCCTGCGGAAAAAATGCAGGAAGAACCTAAGGCGCGGTCGCAGAGAGTCGGAGTAAACAAAAATAAAGAGATATTGGAATTGCATGATAAGGGGCATTCCGTATTGGAGATATCAAAGATGTTGGTATTGGGGCAGGGAGAAGTAAAATTTGTAATTGATATGTATGGGGAATAGAAGGATACACAGTGCCATTCCCGCGCCCGAATGAAAGGAGAAATTCTCATGAATAAGAAATCATTTTTGAGAGGTTTTGGAACCGGAGTTCTGTTTGCAGCGATTATTTTGGGAATTTCCTGTTTGATTCGGACTTCGGATGTCAGAGTGATTTCTCAGGCAAAAAAGTTGGGGATGGATTTTGTGAAAAATGATACTACAGTCGTAGAAAATAATCGTAACAAAAAAGATGATGCGGCTACTGCAGCTCCTAATGAAAAAACGGATAGTAAAAAGCAGGAGACAAAGTCTACAGATATCCCGGCAGAGACGGAAAATCCCAAGGTAGTACCTACGCCGGAGCCTGACGATACAGAAAAGAAAACAACCGATAAGAAGTCGGACAAAAAATCATCAAATTCCATGGAAGCAGAAAAAAATAAGATGGAAAAGAGTATTAAAGATGAAGCAAAACAGTTGGAGATTAAAGCGGGAGATTGGTCGAGTACCGTTAGTTCCAAACTGCAGAAAATGGGAATTATTGAAAATGCGACAGATTTTGATTTGTATTTAATGCAGAATGGTTATGGGGAATCTATTGCCGCAGGTACCTATTCTGTGTCGCCGGATGATACCTATCGGGAACTGGCAAGAAAAATTACCGGAAAATAGGTTGAAGTGCTTATCTTAGGAGATGATTATGAAGTTTAGACCCTGCATTGATATTCATAACGGTTCTGTCAAGCAGATCATAGGTGGAAGTCTCACCGATGCGAAAAATCAAGCCACCGATAATTTTGTTTCAGAATATGATGCGACATATTATGCGGAGATGTACCGTAGAGACGGATTACAGGGAGGGCATATCATTCTGCTCAATCCTGCAGGCAGCGAATATTATGATGCAGATCTGCGACAGGCAGAAAGTGCTCTGGAAGCTTTTCCCTACGGGATGCAAATTGGCGGAGGGATAAAGCTTGATAACGCGGAATGGTTTTTAAATAAGAAGGCAAGCCACGTCATTGTCACTTCTTTTGTATTCCGCGAGGGAAAGATTGATTGGGAGCGATTAAAATCTCTTGTAAATTTAGTGGGAAAAGAGCACCTGGTATTGGATTTGAGTTGCCGCTATATGGTAGATGACTATTATATCGTCACTGACCGTTGGCAGAGGATGACAAAGGAGCGGCTTCACCGGGAAATTCTGGAAAAATTATCGGAATACTGTGATGAATTTCTGGTCCATGCTGTGGATGTAGAGGGGAAAACAGCAGGCATTGAAAAAGAAGTGATTCGAAGATTGGGAGAATTTGAGGGGTGTCCGGTAACATATGCCGGCGGAATACATGATGCGGAGGATATACGCTTCATAGCTGCAGCAGGGCATGAGCGGGTGGATTTTACCGTGGGAAGTGCATTGGATTTGTTTGGAGGCAAGATTTCATATCGGAGTTTATTATAATAGGAAATAATACGATTCCTATCTCAGTAAAAGGCGGGTGTGTAACCTGCCTTTTTTTTAAGCTAATATTCTACAATAGTAGAATATTAAGATTTTGAAATTAATTTTAAGAATATTAAAATCCTCTGTTTTTCGGTGCTTGCAGAGTTTCAAAATGGTTTTTTATTAAAATTGTGTAATAAATTTGTAATAAATTTTAAAAAAAGGGTTGCAATTTAAAATAATCATGTTATAATTGTTACACAAATGTTAAGAAAATATTTTCATTTTGCAACATTTAGGAGGTTATTATGTTTTTTAAGAAGTTCGCAATGTTTGTACTGACGATAGGAATGGCTACTGGTGTTATGATGACACAGCCAGTAAAAGTTGCGGCAGAGGAAGCAGTAAATGCAGTTGTAGAGACAAACGAAGAAAATAATAATGAGAATACAGAGGACGAGCAGGAAGCTACACCGGAAGCACCAAAGAGTACCGCAGTGGCTACGGCTCAGCCGAAAGTTACCAAGACACCGGCAATGAGTAAGGGTGTTAAAAAAATTGTTACAACTACAAAAGGGTCATCAAAGTCTCAGAAGACAAAAAAAGAAAAGAAGAAAACTACTAAAAAATATTCCAAGAAGAATATTCGCCTTATGGCAAGTATTATTAACTGTGAGGCAGGTGGAGAGAGCTTTCAGGGACAGATTGCAGTTGGAATTGTTGTTATGAACCGTGTAAAGTCCAAAGGTTTTCCGAATACGATTAAGGGTGTTATTTATCAGAAGGGTCAGTTTTCTCCGGTACGTAACGGAATGCTGCGCAAAAAGTTGAATCAGTATGATGCGGGAAAGATTCACAGCAAGCAGTGGAAATCTTGTATCAAAGCAGCTAAGAAAGCGTTAAGCGGACAGCAGACTGTAAAGATTAAGGGTAAAACACGCAGCATGAAGGGAATTCGTTTCTTTAGTGTTGGACTTCCTAATGCGAAGTTCCGCCTGGGAGGACATCGCTTTAAATAATGATAAGTATCATATTGGAAATGCTTCGATTCCATGGAATGGGAGCATTTTTTGCTGTATTGGAAACTCTTTCATGATTTTTTGCTTTTCTATTTTGAAATTATGTGATATGATAATGGATGGTATACTGATAATTAAGGAGGAATCGCAGTGAGTAGCTCTGAAGATATCAGGGACAATGCAGAGGGGGAGTCTGTTGTTTCCCGAAATTTTATCGAAAATATTATTGATAAGGATTTGGAAGATGGAAGCTGTGAAAAGATAGTTACCCGCTTTCCGCCGGAGCCTAACGGTTATTTACATATCGGACACGCTAAATCTATTATCTTAAATTCCGGATTGGCAAAGCAGTATGGCGGAGATTTCCATCTTCGTTTTGACGACACCAATCCCATGAAGGAAAAAACGGAATTTGTCGACTCCATTATGGAGGATGTCCGTTGGATATGTGGTGATTTGGATAAGGAAATGGTATTTTATGCGTCCAATTACTTTGATACCATGTATGAGTGTGCCGTAAAATTGATTAAAAAAGGCAAAGCTTTTGTATGTGACTTAAATGCAGAGCAGATGAGGGAGTATCGTGGTACTCTGAAGGAACCGGGTAAGAACAGTCCTTATAGAGAGCGCTCTATAGAAGAAAATCTGGATCTTTTCGAGAGGATGCGCGCTGGAGAGTTTGAGGATGGTTCCCGGGTTCTCCGTGCTAAGATAGATATGTCGTCGCCCAATATCAATATGCGTGATCCAGTGATTTATCGTGTGGCACGCATGGAACATCACAATGCAGGGGAAAAATGGTGTATCTATCCTATGTATGATTTTGCACATCCTATTGAGGATGCTGTGGAGGGAGTCAGTCATTCTCTTTGTACATTGGAATTCGAGGATCATCGCCCGCTATACGACTGGGTGGTCAGGGAGTTGGAGTTTGAACATCCGCCGAAGCAGATAGAATTTGCAAAGTTGTATTTGACCAACGTAGTCACGGGAAAAAGATATATCAAGAAATTAGTTGAGGACGGTATTGTGGATGGTTGGGATGACCCGCGGCTGGTATCTATTGCCGCATTGCGCCGCCGTGGATTTACTCCGGAGTCAATCCGTAATTTTATTGAGCTATCCGGTATATCCAAAGCACAGAGTTCCTCTGACTACGCCATGCTGGAATATTGTATACGCGAGGATCTGAAAATGAAACGTCCCCGCATGATGGCTGCGATTGATCCGGTAAAGTTGGTTATCACCAATTATCCGGAGAGTGAGATAGAGTATCTGGATGTGGCAAATAATCCGGAAAATGAATCTATGGGTACCAGAAAAGTTCCATTTGGAAGGGAGCTTTATATTGACAGGGAGGATTTTATGATAGAGCCTCCTAAGAAATATTTCCGGCTTTATCCGGGAAATGAAGTTCGATTGATGAATGCTTATTTTGTTACGTGTACAGATTATCTTACGGATGAAGATGGCAATGTCACGGAGGTACACTGTACTTATGACCCGGAGACCAAGAGCGGTTCCGGCTTTACGGGTCGGAAAGTGAAGGGTACGATTCAATGGGTATGTGCTGACACTGCAAAGCAAGTGGAGGTACGCCTTTATGAAAATATAGTTGATGAGCAAAAAGGTGTATACAATGAAGATGGAACGATTAACCTCAATCCGGATTCTTTGAAAGTGAAGACGTCCTATGTTGAGCCGGCACTTGCTGAGGCAAAGCCCATGGACAGTTTTCAGTTTGTGCGTCAGGGATATTTCTGTGTAGATTCCAAGGATTCTACAGAGGAGCATCTGGTTTTTAACCGTATTGTATCACTAAAGAGTTCATATCGTCCAAAATAAGGAGGGATAAACATGGGATTGTTTTCAGGTCTTGAAAAGATGGGTCTGGGTAATCTGGAAGAAATGGAAGTGTTTGACGAGGAAAAGAAAAAGGAAGTAGAGGAGGAAGACGTTATGAGTGCTGAAGTAAAGAAGCCTACAGCATCAGAGGAGGATTTTTTGTTTACAAAAGCTCATCCCTGTCCTGTATGTGAACAGGAATTTCAAACAAAAATGGTACGTACCAGTAAATTGAAATTGATATCATCGGATACGGATTTACGCCCGAGATATACAATAGATTCGTTAAAATACGATGCATGGCTCTGTCCGAATTGCGGATATGCATCTCTTAGCCGCTTTTTCAAGTTTATGTTGCCGGCACAGGCAAAAGATATCAAGGAAAAGATTTCGGCAACTTTCAAGGGGATAGACACAGACGGTGCCACATATTCCTATGATGATGCGATTATGCGCCATCAGATGTCACTGGCAAATGCCGTAGTAAAGAAAGCAAAGACCAGCGAAAAGGCATATACTTGTCTGAAGATGGCATGGTTATTCCGTGGTAAACAGGAGGAATTGCTGGCTGAGGATGAGAAGAAAAATGCAGAGGAAGTACGCGCGCTGAAGAAACAGGAGATGGAGTTGCTTAAAAAAGCCTGTGAGGGATTTAAGGCAGCTTTTTCTGCGGAAGAATTTCCGATGTGTGGAATGGATGAGATTACCGTGATGTATCTCATTGCTGAATTGTGCCGCAGAACAGGGCTGTTAGAGGAGTCCGGACGGTGGATTTCCAGAGTGCTTACCACTCGTGGAGTAAGTGAGCGTATCAAAAACAGGACACGTGATATTAAGGAATTGTTGGAAGAAGACAAAAAACGCATTGAAAACGCAAAGAAACAGTAACAAACAAAAGATGACATCCCCGCCTGCCTGAAAAGGGCAGTGCGGGGATGTGTTACTTTACTTAATAGGAAACTTCTAACATATGCATGGCACACAATGTTTCCTATTAAGTAAAAAAACTTATAGATTATAGTTTTTTTGATGATAGCATATCATACTATTCTGCGATAATGGTGTGATTTGTTTTTATTATGGTGCGTGGAAGTGCATCCTTTGAATTTTTCCAAGGAGCATTTTCGTTGCGGTAGTCAAATTTGTCAGTAAACCATTCCAAATCATCGGTAACACGCTTCATGTTATCCAAATACAGGCGGTTTAAGTCGCTGATAAAGGAGTCCAGTTTGGAGCCGGACCATTTCCGGCAGGCAGCCTCCCTGAGTGCTGCAAAGTGGCTGGTACACACGCCTTTGCATGAATTGAATACATGGCGGAAATCTGCATCCTTCTCATAACAATACAAAACGGTTTCCATGTAGCGTTCAAAAATCCGATTCATCCGGTTACAGACGTAACAGGAATGTTCCAGTTGTTCCAGATATGCAGAAAGTTCGTCGGATTCTTTTTTGGCAAAGAGCCCTTTTTTAGATACCGTGGCACTTTTGGTTAATGCTTCGATTCGTTCGTTCGTGCGCTTCATATGGGTATGTAGCATGAGAGCCAGTCCGAGACGGTTTTGATAGCCATACATCTGTTTAACATGATGGCTGCAAAATCCGATTTCATTCGTCTCCATGCGCACGTCATCCTCCATGTAACTTGGACCCATGACAAACTCGATGGATTGTTTTTCTAAATCATCATACAGCTTGCAGATAGGGCATTCGCAATCCGTACGAAAAGCATCATTAATGGGAATTGTAAAAAGTTGTTCTTTCATAGGCATCTCCATTTCTGTATTATATAATTTACCGGTTCGGGTGCGGGAAGGTGTTGGTTGCTCATCCTCTCGTCATTTTGTATAATTTCTACGAATTGTGATTTCAAGCAAAGTTTTCACTTTGGGACACGCTTTCGCTTGATGAACAGCGTAATGGTGCATAAAGTCTGAAAAAACCAGACTTAAGCACCAACGCCCTTCAGCAGTCCCAAATGCGAAATACTTTGCTTGGAATCACAATAACCTCATTTGTTGTGCAAAATGACGAGGCATATTCAAAATAGTGCCGCTCCGAACCTAATCAGTGATGTATCATTACATGATACCATAGTTACTGCGCATAATAAACGCACTTTGTGCGTTTATTATATAATACAGGATTTATAAGAGGAATAAAAGGAAAAAACTAAAAAGTGAGAAAATCAACGAATAGAGGAGTAAAATTAAGAATATAATAGATAATGTGGAAAAATATGGAAACAGTCTGTATTGCATATGAAGTGGAAATGAAATATATTATGCTTATGGTTAGCACTCAAATTTAGTGAGTGCTAGTAACAGGAGAATAAAAGGAGGTTTTTAGCATGAAATTAGCACCATTGGGAGACAGAGTGGTATTAAAGCAGTTGGAGGCAGAGGAGACGACGAAGTCTGGTATTGTACTGCCGGGAAATGCGCAGGAAAAGCCACAGCAGGCAGAAGTAATTGCTGTTGGTCCGGGTGGAATCGTGGATGGCAAAGAAGTGGAAATGCAGGTTGCTGTAGGAGACAAGGTCATCTATTCTAAATATGCAGGTACAGAGGTAAAGCTTGACGGAGAGGAATTTATCGTTGTCCGTCAGAATGATATTGTAGCGAAAGTAGAGGACTAAGAATGTCAAATGATAGAATGACATCGCAGAGATAGCAGAAAAGAAAATGGAGGAAAAAAGATATGGCAAAGGAAATTAAGTTCGGCGCAGATGCCAGAGCAGTATTGGAAGCAGGCGTGAATAAACTGGCAGACACAGTGAAAGTGACGTTAGGACCAAAGGGAAGAAACGTAGTGTTAGATAAATCTTTTGGTGCGCCTCTCATTACTAATGATGGTGTTACAATTGCAAAGGATATTGAGCTGGAGGACGGCTTTGAAAATATGGGTGCCCAGTTAGTGAAGGAAGTGGCAACCAAGACAAATGATGTAGCCGGTGATGGTACTACCACAGCTACTGTTTTGGCGCAGGCGATGGTAAATGAAGGCATGAAAAACTTAGCAGCCGGAGCAAATCCGATTATTCTCCGCAAGGGAATGAAACAGGCTTGTGACTGCGCTGTGGATGCAATCGCAGAGATGAGCTCTAATGTGACAGGAAAAGAGCAGATTGCCAGAGTTGCGGCTATTTCCGCAGGAGATGATTCTGTAGGTGAGATGATTGCGGATGCTATGGATAAGGTTTCCAACGATGGTGTAATTACTATCGAGGAGTCCAAAACCATGAAGACAGAGTTGGATTTAGTAGAGGGTATGCAGTTTGACCGCGGTTATGTCTCTGCTTATATGGCTACGGATATGGATAAGATGGAAGCTAATCTGGATAATCCGTACATCTTGATTACCGACAAAAAGATTTCCAACATTCAGGAAATCCTTCCGGTGTTGGAGGAATCCATGCAGGCTGGTGCCAAATTGATGATTATTGCCGAGGATGTGGAAGGTGAGGCATTGACAACACTGGTTCTGAACCGTCTGCGTGGTACATTAAATGTTGTTGCAGTGAAAGCACCGGGTTATGGCGACCGTAGAAAGGCAATGTTAGAAGATATTGCGATTTTGACCGGTGGTACTGTGATTTCCGATGAAGTTGGCTTAGATTTAAAAGAGGCTACATTGCAACAGTGTGGTCGTGCTAAATCTGTAAAGGTACAGAAAGAAAATACCGTTATTGTGGATGGTGAGGGTGACAAGGCAGCTATTGATTCCAGAGTAACGCAGATTCGCGCACAGATTGAGGAGACTACCTCTGATTTTGATAGAGAGAAACTGCAGGAGAGACTGGCAAAGCTTGCCGGTGGTGTAGCAGTAGTACGTGTTGGTGCAGCTACAGAGACAGAAATGCAGGAGGCGAAACTTCGTATGGAGGATGCCCTGGCAGCTACGAAAGCGGCTGTAGAGGAAGGAATTATCTCCGGTGGTGGTTCCGCATATATCCACGCTGCCAAGAAAGTGGCAACTCTCGCTGCCGGTCTGGAGGGCGATGAGAAAACGGGTGCCAACATTATTTTGAAGGCATTGGAAGCACCGCTTATGACGATTGCATACAATGCAGGATTAGAGGGTGCTGTTATTATCAATAAAGTTCGTGAATCCAATACAGGTGTTGGATTTAACGTGCTCACGGAGGAGTATTGTGACATGGTGCAGGCAGGTATTGTGGATCCGGCAAAGGTGACACGCAGCGCATTACAGAATGCGACCAGTGTGGCATCCACATTGCTGACAACCGAGTCTGTAGTGTCTACAATTAAAGAGGATATTCCTCCGATGCCGGCAGGCGGTGCAGGGGGAATGGGAATGATGTAAATCATTGCCCGCTGCATGGCAAAAAATCTAAGTGTATTGATTATGGGAGAGTCGTACTGAACTCTCCCGTTTTTCTTTTGATAAATTTACGGTGATTACTTGTGGATTAGAAATGGATTTGTTAAAATATATTTTACGAGAAAAGATATAAAATGAGAGCGAGGTCAGTAAATGGAACCATTATATTCAGAAACTTATTTAGACGCCAAAACACCGAAAGAACGGATGCAGAAGCGTGGGATTATGATTGCAATATGTATCATACTGCCTGTCGTGGATTTGTTTATCCTGCACAGTGCAATCCTCCTGTTTGTCATTGTGATAGCAGATGCCATTATGATTGCGCTCCTGCCCAAAAAACAGACAGCATATGAGTATGTTTTTGTGGACGGTCAGATTGACTTTGACGTGATTTACGGTGGCGAGCAGAGAAAAACGCTCCAGAAAATTGACTTGGAGAAGGTAGATGTGGTGGCACCGGAAAATTCTCATGCTCTGGATTCCCACCGTCAACTGCCTCTGAAAGATTATTCTTCCGGATATGACAGTGACAGACATTACATCGCTGTTTTTCGCGGAGATGATGGCAACAGTATCCGTATTCGTTTTACACCGGATGAGACACTGCTGCAAAATATGAAATCCAAAGCAAGAAGTAAAATTCAGAGTTGACAAAAAATGTCGGATAGCGTATACTTGTCAAAATATTTTACTGAAAATTTATGGCAAGAAGGAGGAAATAAAAATGGGTACGATAATTGGCGAGGGCGTTACCTTTGATGATGTGTTATTGGTTCCACAGTTTTCGGAAGTGATTCCGAATCAGGTGTCTTTGCAGACCAAATTGACAAAATCCATCCGTCTCAATATACCGATGATGAGTGCGGGAATGGATACTGTTACGGAATATCGCATGGCAATTGCTATGGCAAGACAGGGTGGTATCGGAATTATTCATAAAAATATGACCATTGAGGCACAAGCCGATGAAGTGGATAAGGTAAAGCGATCCGAGAATGGTGTTATCACGGACCCGTTTTTTTTATCTCCGGAGCATACGCTGGAGGATGCCAATCGTCTCATGGCAAAATTTCGTATTTCCGGTGTTCCGATTACAGAAGGAAAAAAATTAGTAGGAATTATTACGAACCGCGATTTGAAGTTTGAGACAGATTTTTCCAAGCAGATTAAAGAGTCCATGACAACGGAAGGACTGATTACCGCTGAGCAGGGAATTACTCTGGATGATGCAAAGAAAATTCTGGCTTCTTCCCGAAAGGAAAAGTTGCCCCTGGTGGACAAGGATGGCAATCTGACCGGTTTGATTACCATTAAAGATATTGAGAAACAGATTAAATACCCGTTGGCGGCAAAGGATTCCCAAGGTCGTCTGCTCTGCGGTGCAGCGGTGGGAATTACGGCAAATGTGTTGGAGCGTGTGAATGCTCTTGTAGAAAAGCATGTGGATTGTGTTGTGTTAGATTCAGCACATGGACACAGCGCCAACGTTTTGAAATGCGTGAAGATGATTCGTGAAGCACATCCGGAGTTACAGATTATTGCAGGTAATGTGGCTACTGCAGATGCTACAGAGGATTTGATAAAGGCGGGAGCTGACTGCGTAAAGATTGGTATTGGTCCGGGTTCTATTTGTACTACACGTGTAGTAGCAGGAATTGGTGTACCGCAGATGACAGCGATTATGAATGCGTACGAGGCGGCTAAAAAATATGATGTGCCGATTATTGCAGACGGTGGTATTAAGTATTCCGGTGATATGACCAAGGCTTTGGCGGCGGGTGCTAATGTATGTATGATGGGAAGTATTTTCGCAGGATGTGATGAAAGTCCGGGAACTTTTGAATTGTATCAGGGACGCAAGTATAAAGTATATCGCGGAATGGGCTCCATTGCCGCTATGGAGAACGGCAGCAAGGACCGTTATTTCCAGACGGATGCCAAGAAACTGGTGCCGGAAGGTGTAGAGGGGCGTGTGGCATACAAGGGAACCGTGGAAGATACGGTGTTCCAGTTGATTGGAGGAATCCGTTCCGGTATGGGATATTGTGGTGCAAAGGATATCCCTTCCCTGCAGAAAAATTCCAAGTTTGTGAAGATTACGGCAGCTTCCTTAAAGGAAAGCCATCCTCATGATATCGATATTACGAAAGAAGCACCAAACTATAGTATTGAAGAAAATTAAGATAACGGCGTCGATTTGAGGCTTAAGTCCAAATATGTGCCATTATTCTAAGCAGAGATGATGTACTCATGAAAAAATGGACTGATAAACAAAAGAAAAAAGTGAAACGATTAATTGCCCTGGTTAGCGCAGTAACGCTTATTATAATTTTGCTGTTAGCCGGGGTACTTAGTGTGTTTCATTCCATACAGGACAAAAAGCAAAAAGAAAAACAGGCGGAGCAATCTTTATTGGTGAACGTGACGCAGCCGGATATTGAGGTGGCATTACTGACACCTAATGTAAATTCCCGTCCCCGACTTGCACTGGAGGAGGTAAAGGGGATTGTGATTCACTACACAGCAAATCCGGGTTCGGACGCCATGGCAAATCGAAATTATTTTGAGGGGAGAAAAAATTTGCCGGATGAGAAAAAAAATAAGGTGAGCAGTCATTTTATAATCGGTCTGGATGGAAAAATCGTGCAATGTATTCCGCTGGATGAGATGGCATATGCTTCTAACGATCGTAATAAGGATACGATATCTATCGAGTGTTGTCATCCGGATAAATCAGGTAAGTTTTCAACGCAGACATATACAGCTCTGGTGCAGTTGTCAGCATGGCTTTGCGGACATTATGGATTGGATGAGAGTGCGGTTATACGCCATTATGATGTGACGGGAAAGAAATGTCCTAAGTATTATGTAAAGCATGAAGATGCGTGGAAGGACTTGAAGAAGGAAATCTTTAAGGAGATAGAGCGGTATCGCACCTTAAAAAAATAATATTTGTAAAAAACAGAGAATTGTATTGATAAGATTCTCTGTTTTTTTGTTACATTTGTCAATAGACATTTTGTATGTGTGATAATATAATAAATTCTACTATGGGATATAATGATACAATAGTAAAAAGGCTTGCCGGAAACCACGTTTTGTTCTCTGTTTATATGGAGAAATGGTGGGAGCAGAAATGAGGTAAAAGATGAAGAAATTCTGGAAGCTAAAATTATTCCTGTTCCTTCTGCTTTTTATGGGCAGTGCTTGTGTAAATCGACAGGAATCATCAGCAGATACTATTTACGGGAAAGACAGTCTGGGAAAATACCAGACTACGACAAGTACATCAGAAGGCACTATTACAGAGTCAGTTGTGGGGGTTCGAGTGCGTTTAAAGCAGCCCTCCGGCTATGATGTCATTACATATGGTGTGGATACATGGAAGAAGAAACAGAATGGTGCATGGAAATATGTGGGAAGTGAAGTGGAAGGAAAACAGGGACAGTTTGGTGATTATAGTCCTACTTCTTCCATTACATATTTGTTTACCTATCCTATACCGCGATTTAGTATTGTAGTAGGGTTGACCAAAAGAATTATATTTAATTCTGTTTCGGACGAATATTCCGTGGTGACGACAAAATACTCCGGCGGAAAGATGGTGGATCAGTATGCAGAGTATTCCTTTCAGTCTCAAACGGAATTGAGTCAGAGGGAAAATTCATATCTGTATGAATTAAGGGGTAGTGGAAATACGATTCAAGTAGGAAGCTATGATGCAGATGGCACATCATATGATTATACGGTATATCCTGCAATTAATTTTCGTCAGGGAGAGGATGTGACTGCAGATACAGGGGAATGCAGTATAAGAATGAGTGGAACAGCATACTTTGACGGCAGTAAATACTATATCGAGAAATTGCCGACAGTGCGTGCTCCGGAAGGATATACCCTTACGATAGACGGATGGTATGATGCGAAACAGGGTGGCACAAAATATGTAGAGGGAAGTCGAATCTCTCCGTATAAAACACTCTATCTCAGATACAGCATGGAAGTCAGCCAATGTACAGTACAATGTAAGGATGTGGTTGGTTCTCAGAACGGATTACAATTAGGCAGTTCTAAGTGGACACAAGAGTATGGGACTACGGCAACCGGAGCGCATGAAGGAGCTATCCCCTTGCCGGATACCTACTATCCGGGCATGTATTACACAGGATGTACTACGGCTGTAGTAAATCAAGATGAAGTTACTGTATACCGATTTTTTGACTATGCAAGTTATCCTGTTACGGTAATTGATATGGTAAATAGTGGCATTCAGACAGAAAAAACGCTGGGTATTACCCAAAAGGAGGGGATGTATCAACAGATTGTTGCCGGGGGGACTTTGCTTGGCAGTGACACGACAGAAGGAAAATATTATACGGGATATGTATATAGCGGACAATCTTCAGCAAGAGTGGAAATTGGCGGAATAACGGTATATCGATATTTTGTACCTGTAAAGTACACAATCTGTTTTGACGGAAATGGTGCTACGAGAGGTGAGATGGAGCCGTTGAAAGGATGCGAATATGGCATCAAGTATTCCCTGTCCCCGAATGCATATGAAAATCTGATACATGTTACATTTGATTTGCAATCGGAAGATGCTGTCTTTGGAATGGGAAATATTCAGCTGAAACGGGAATTTTCGGGATGGTCCAAAACTCCCGGAGGAAGCGTAGCATATAATGATAGAGCTGAAGTGCAAAATGTTTCAGAGGTTTCCGGTGAAACAAAGCTTTATGCGAAATGGGAAGAAGCATTGTTTGTTTCGGATGGGGAGCCGAAGCGCATGGGCTATCAGTTTGCCGGCTGGTCTGAGCGCCCGGATGCGGAACAGGGAAATACAGTGGTTCGCCTGACGGGAGATACTACGTTATTCGCAATCTGGAAACCGGATATTACGGAATATCATGTGGAATACTATAAGGAGTCGTTAGACGGTCTGTTTGAGAAAGCAGCGAGTTATACGTTTAATGATTATTCGGGGAAAAAAATTACTTTAGAAAATATTGAGCAGTTATATCCCGGATATTATATAGATATGGATTCATCTACATTATCAGGCAATGTCCGCGGAGATGGAAGTCTGATACTTACTGTATATTACCGAAGGAATACGTACACCGTAACGTTTGATTTGGAGGGAGGAACGGTCAAGCAGGATTATCCGCTCTTTAGTGGTGTTTATGAGAGTTCTTTTGAGATACCAAAGGAAATGCCACAGAAGGAGCATTGTGAGTTTATGGGATGGACAGCAGACAAAGGCAGCAAACAGATTTACTGTCGTCCGGGGGATGTGTACCACATACCGAACCACAATCAAACATTATATGCTGTATGGAAACAGGATACTTATCGGATTCATTATATGGCAGATTCGTCATCTGAGGAAGTGCTCATCAGACAGGAGTATGATTTTGATGAGGAAATTACTCTGCCGGAATGTAATGCAGTAAAGAGAGGATATCAATTTGTGGGATGGAAATTGTGTGCAGATGACAGCGTTTGTTATCCTGCCGGAGAAGTGGTGGAAAGTCGGTTTGAGACAAAAGACGGTGTCGTGAGATTTTACGCAGCGTGGAAACCGGTATCCGGTACTGTTGTATTCCGCAAGAATGCACCGGAGGATGAAGATGAATCTGCCATTATGGGTACTGTGTCGCCGATAAAGTATGAGTATGATGCTCCCTGTATGCTTTCGGAAAAAACATATTTTTTAGTGGGATATGATTTTTTGGGTTGGAATACAGAGCCGGACGGAAGCGGAGAGTCATTTGCGGCAGGTATGTCTATTCAGAACGTTTTTGAATCAGACGGAGAAAATAATCTATATGCGATGTGGACACCGTCAAAAGATACCAAATTTTTCTTGCTCTTATACAAAGAAGCACTTTCCGGAGAAGAACCGGAGGAGGAAGTTTTTCAGTTAAAGGGCGAGACGAATCAAACAGTCAGAAATGCTGTGTTGAACTTTTATCAGCGAGACAGCATAGAGGATGTATTTGAAGGATTCCACGTGGACAATCCGGAAGCGATGGATGCTAAGGTCAGGGCAGATGGCTTTACTATTGTGAAACTGTATCTTTCCCGGAGAGAATATACAGTTACAGTGGCAGAAGATTTTGAGACGAATTCCTATTACAGTCAGGTACACTGTCGATATGAGGATAGTATAGTGCCGGAAGAAGAGTTAGAGGAAGTCGGAGCTGTGGCACGATATATAGATGGGGATGGAAATGCGTATGTTCCGGGAGAAGCCATACATATATATAAGGATCTTACATTAGTTCCACAGCACAAAGTATGCTATCAGTTAGATGATAAGCCTGTGAAAGAGCAGTATGTCAATCACAATGCTTATGAAACAGCATATCAGCCGAAGGAAACCGCATACCGTTTTGATGGTTGGTATGATAGGAACAGTGGAGAAAGATATTGCAGTGCCGGCGAAAGAATACGTATTGGGCAGGATATGACACTTTCAGGAAAGTGGACGAAAGAAAAAATAACATATCATATACGATATGAGATGGGCTCCTACGATGGCGTGGCAGCTTTGGAAAAGTTTACGGATACTTATCAATATGGTGACAGTGTCCTGCTACCTACAAAGGCACAGATATTTATACCGGAAAAATATCAATTTGTAGGATGGTATGAGCAGGGCGACAGTAGGAGGACGATTGTGAGTCGGATTCCTGCAGAAGCATATGGAGACAAAATGTATTGTCTTCTGTTGGAGGAGAAAGAAATACCAGGTAATACACCGGAGCCTTCCGACGCTCTATTACCGTCAGAGAGTCCCGAGACACCGGATTCCTCTGGTGATGGCACTGTAGAGGATGTTAGCAGCCAAGGCGGTAAAAACGATGACAATATATCGGATAAGAATTTGGAAGCTAATACCGAAAATCCGAATGAGCAGCATCAGGGTATCGAAACACCGATTCACAATACCGTCAAACAAGGAGATGGAGATACTCAAAAGAAGGTGACAAAAAATAAGAAATTTACGAAAAAGAAAATACGGTATCAGATTATTTCCACAAGCAAGAAGCAAGTGGCAGTGGTGGGTGCCAACCGAAAATTGCAAAGAGTGACAATACCTGCAAAAGTGACATGGAATCACAAATCGTATAAGGTGACCAAGATAGGAAATAAGGCGTTTTATGCGCATCCTTCACTGCGAAAGATAACGATTGGAGGACAAGTAAAAACGATTGGAAAACTTGCTTTTGCTAAGACGAAAAAACTGAAAAAAGTAGTTTTAGGTAAGAAGGTGACTACCATCAAGGAAAAAGCATTTTACAAATCGAAATCTCTGAAAAAAGTTATCATCAAGGGAAAAAAGGTGAAAAAGGTAGGTAAAAAAGCATTTGGGAAACTGAAAAAAGGCGTAAGAATCTCTGTACCATCATCCTGCGAGAAAAAGTATCACAGACTATGGAAACGCAGCGGTGTGAAAGCAAAGTGAAAACTTTGACTTGGCATCACAATTCATAGAATTAATACAAAATGACGTGATGATAAGCAAAAAAGCTGCCCACACCATTGGCAGCTTTTTTGTTTTATTTACGTTATTTATGCAATTTTATTGACAGCGATAGTCATGCGGGAAATCTTTCTGGAAGCTGTCTTACGATGGTAAACGCCTTTGCTGGCAGCTTTGTTAATCTCAGATACTGCAGCAGTTAAAGCGGTTGCAGCAGCAGCTTTATCATTAGCAGCAATAGCGGCATCTACTTTTTTGATAGCAGTCTTTACCTTAGAACGGATTGCTTTATTTCTCTCTGCATTTCTACGCTCAACTAAGATTCTCTTCTTTGCTGATTTAATATTAGCCATTCCTTTTACACCTCCCAATCGTGAAATCTGTTTGTTTCATCAAACCGGACACGGTCGCTTTGAGTAAACATACTCATATATAATAAAGAAAATGAGAGGGAATGTCAATACATAAAAGCGAAAAAATAGGAAAAATTAGTAGTAAAATCATACAAAATGTGTTGTTGAATCACATTGGATTGGAGTCTTTTATGGGAAATGAGCAGGAAACGGTCAGACGGACCGATTTAGCGATAGAGGTAAGAGAGAGCTTTCCGCAGGATTCCGTGGAAGTAAGCGGAGTGCGGTTGGATAAACATTCCCTAGCAGAGGATAGCATCCATATTACATCCGTGGAAATTATGGATGAACATGGTGCCAGACAGATGGGAAAGCCCAAGGGGAATTATATTACCCTGGAATTTGAGGAGGAGACACAAGTTCCGGAGGAAACATGGAGAGAATGCCTGAAACAGGAGATTGGCAGAACGATAAAACAGCTGGTGAAACAAGGTAAAAAGAAGTCCCCCAAAAAGTGTTATTTTGTGACCGGACTGGGCAATCGTTTTGCCACTCCTGATGCGCTGGGACCTTATGTGGTGGAGCATATTGCTGTAAATCGTCATATATCTGACGAAAATCAGGAGGAGGCTTCGGTCTGTGCAGTTGTACCGGGGGTAATGGCACAGACAGGATTGGAGAGTGGCGAAATTATCAGCGGTGTCATCGACACGGTAAAACCGGATGTATTGATTGTGATAGATGCACTGGCAACCTGCAGTATTAAGAGATTGTGCCGGACGATACAAATTACGGATACCGGGATATCACCGGGGGCGGGAATCGGCAACCATCGCTTTCAGTTGAATGAGGAGACAATGGGAGTGCCTGTCATCGCCATTGGCGTACCTACAGTTGTGGAGGCAAATACCATTGTGCTGGAAACCATGGAGGAAGTCTTGCAGCGGGAAAATTTTAAGGAGGAGGAGATACAGTTGTTTTTACAGGGAATCTCTAAACAGCCGATGAATAATCTATTTGTGACGCCGAAGGATATTGAGGCACAAATTCGGGATATTGGCGATATCATTGCTCAGGGAATTAATTACTTTACCATGGAATTGTCATAGATTGGCTTCCACAGACATAGGTTAGGATAGGACCTTGCTGAACCTGACACAGAAAAGAGGAGCAATGAATCGGACGAGTTTATTTCGGATGAATGGGTTTGGAAAACTGACCCTGATGATACTCATATTGATATGGGCAGGGATACTGGTAGGTGGTTTGCACAGACAGTATCGCTTGCTAAAACGGGCTCAAAATACATTTTATAATAGCCTTGTACAATGTGGATTTTCCGGATTACGGCTATTGCAGGAGGATCCTATGATGAATAATGTACCGGGTAATTCTTCTCTTTTGCGATATTTGCAGCAGCAGGAACTCTCAAGACAGCAGGAAGCATGGCTTGTCGTAGGTAAGGAGACGTTAGGGAACGTAAAGACCGATCAGACAGACAAAACAGCAATGCCTAACTCATATCCGCTACAAGATAATACGGTGATGGTATTTAATAACGGAACGTATGACATTACAAATAGGAATTGGCAGCGGGAAGGGGATACAAACAATTCCGCAGCCACATCAAACTCTGTCGGAACAAAGGAAGGAACGGTGACTACGATAAATAACACCGAGGATATCCGGACAGAGAATGAGAAAAAGATTGCTGAGTTAAAAACGAAGAAAAATACAAATTATTTATTGAAAAAATTTTATATTGTTGATTCATCCACTTCGGTGGATAAAAAGATGTTTCAGGTTTCCAAGTTGTTAAATAAGTCGGTAACACTCAAACAGGAAAAGAAACCACAAATACTCATATACCACACTCATGGAGCATCGGAAAGCTTTATTGACAGTAAAAAGGGAAAAATTGAGGATAGTATCGTGGGTATCGGCACGGAACTTGCGGGAATTTTGACGAGAAAATACGGATATCACGTCATACATGATAAGACACAGTATGATTTGGTAAATGGTAAAATTGACAGAAACCGAGCTTACAATCAATCCTGTGCCGGTGTGACAAGGACGCTGCAGAAGTATCCCAGCATACAGGTAATCATTGACCTGCACAGAGATGGCGTGGGAAACAAAGTACATAGACTGACTACCATCAATGGCAAAAGAACGGCACAGGTCATGTTTTTCAATGGTCTGTCCCGCAACAAAAAGGGAAATATCGCCTATCTGCACAATGATAATTTACAGGCGAATTTAGCCTTTAGCTTAAAAATGAAGTTAGCGTGCATGGAAAACTACCCGGATTTTGCCAAGCCCATCTATCTGAAAAATTATCGCTATAACTTGCATTTGCGGGAGCGTGCTTTGTTGATTGAGCTGGGAAACGAAAACAATACCGTGCAGGAGGCAAAGAATGCCATGGAGCCATTAGCCAAGGTATTACATCAGGTGCTTTCGGGAAAATGATTTGCGGGAAACGGGGTAACTGTGCTATACTTAAGCCCGAAAGAAAATACAGGGAATGGCGGTGTGAGCTGTCACCCGTTTGAAATGGAGAAAGTAATGGAGAGAATAGAGCAGTCACATATTCGGAATTTTTGTATCGTTGCCCATATTGACCATGGAAAAAGCACGCTGGCAGACCGTATTATTGAAAAGACGGGTTTATTGACCAGCCGGGAAATGCAGGCACAGGTGCTGGATAATATGGATCTGGAGAGAGAGCGCGGCATTACCATTAAGGCGCAGACGGTGCGAATTGTGTACAAGGCAAAAGACGGACAGGAATATATTTTTAATTTAATTGATACACCGGGACATGTGGACTTTAATTATGAGGTGTCCCGCAGCCTGGCTGCCTGCGAAGGTGCTATTTTGATCGTGGACGCTGCGCAGGGAATTGAGGCGCAGACATTGGCGAACTGTTATCTGGCTCTGGATCATGATTTGGAAATCATGCCGGTCATCAATAAAATAGATTTGCCCAGTGCGGAGCCGGAGCGGGTGAAGGGCGAAATTGAGGATATTATCGGTCTGGATGCATCGGATGCGCCGCTGATTTCCGCAAAAATGGGAACTAATATCGAGGAAGTGCTGGAACAGATTGTCACTAAAATACCGGCACCGGATGGGGATTTAGATGCGTCGTTTCGAGCGTTGATTTTTGATTCCATCTATGATGCTTATAAGGGAGTGATTATTTTTTGCCGTGTCTTTGACGGCTCTCTGAGTAAGGGACAGGAAATCCGCATGATGGCAACGGGAGCCAAAGCAGAAGTGGTGGAAGTGGGGATTTTCGGAGCAGGGCAGTTTATTCCCACGGACGAGCTGTCAGCGGGGATGGTAGGCTATATTACTGCCAGTCTGAAGAATGTGCAGGATACCCGTGTGGGCGATACGGTGACACTGGCTGCCAATCCATGTAAAGAGGCATTGCCGGGATATAAAAAAGTACAGCCCATGGTATATTGCGGAATGTATCCGTCTGATGGAGCCAAGTATCCGGATTTACGGGATGCCCTGGAAAAACTACAGTTAAATGATGCGGCATTGCAGTTTGAGGCAGAGACCTCCGTGGCTTTGGGATTCGGATTCCGCTGTGGATTTTTGGGATTATTGCATTTGGAGATTATTCAGGAACGCTTGGAGAGAGAGTACAATCTTGACTTAGTCACTACAGCACCGGGGGTAATTTATCATGTGTATAAAACCAATGGGGATATGGTGGAGGTAACTAACCCCTCCAATTTGCCGGACCCTTCTGAAATTGAGCGCATGGAGGAGCCGGTTGTGAGTGCGGAAATCATGGTGACGACAGAGTATGTGGGAGCCATTATGACTCTCTGCCAGGAGCGTCGCGGTGTATATATCGGAATGGAATATATCGAGGAAACCCGTGCTGTCCTCAAATATGATTTACCGCTCAATGAAATTATCTATGATTTCTTTGACGCTTTAAAATCCCGTTCCAGAGGATATGCATCGTTAGATTATGAGATGAAAGGATATGTGCCGTCCAATCTGGTGAAGATGGATATGTTGATTAACCGGGAGGAAATTGATGCATTATCTTTCATTCTCCATGCGGATACCGCCTATGAGCGCGGGCGCAAAATGTGTGAAAAACTAAAGAAAGAGATTCCGAGACATCTGTTTGAAATACCCATTCAGGCAGCGATTGGCAGTAAGATTATTGCCAGAGAGACTGTTAAGGCGATGCGCAAAGATGTGTTGGCAAAATGTTACGGTGGAGATATTTCCCGAAAGAGAAAACTGCTGGAGAAGCAGAAAGAGGGAAAGAAGCGAATGCGCCAGTTTGGCAATGTTGAGATTCCGCAGCAGGCATTTATGAGTGTGTTGAAGCTGGATGAGGAATAGAATCAGTATTTTTTATTTCTATTTGTGCCATCAGTCGAAGGTGGCGGAATGGAGATTATGATGACACAGGAAAAAAAGAAGTTGGCATTGTATGTGCACATTCCCTTTTGTATCAAGAAATGTAATTACTGTGATTTTTTGTCAGGAGCTGCAGATGAGCAGACAAAAGATGCCTATTTGGATGCACTGGTGGGGGAATGCCGTTATTGGAAAGAATATCTGGAAGGATACGAAATCCATAGTGTATTTGTCGGTGGTGGTACCCCCACTTGTCTTTCGGAAGGTCAACTCATGCATTTACAGGAGGGGATTGAAAGTCTGTTGCAAACTGCCGGAGTGCAGAATCCGGAATTTAGCGTGGAGGCAAATCCCGGGACGTTGACGGAGGAAAAGGTAAGGGTACTTACCGGCATGGGTGCCAATCGAATCAGTGTTGGACTACAGTCGTCGAATGCTTTAGAATTACAGAAGTTGGGACGGATTCATACCTATGAAGAATTTATGTCGGCGTTTCAGTTGCTTCGGGATGCGGGGCTGGGAAATATCAATGTGGATGTGATGGCAGCATTGCCGGAGCAGACGATGGATAGCTACCGTGAAACGCTGGAAAGGGTTGTGAAGCTACAGCCGGAACATATTTCTGCATACAGTCTCATCGTGGAGGAGGAAACCCCCTTTTGGAAGCAGCAGGAAAAAGGAATACTGTCCCTGCCGGATGAGGATACGGAGCGGGAGATGGACAGGCTGACCCAGAGGTATTTGGCAGAGCATGGTTATGAGCGGTATGAGATATCCAATTATGCCAAGCCGGGAATGGAGTGCAGGCACAATATCACATACTGGCAGATGGGAGAGTATCTGGGGGTGGGATTAGGAGCATCTTCTTATTTTCGTAGGGAACGTTTTTCCAATACCCGGATAATGTCTGAGTATTTATCGAGAGAGCCTGTGGATTATATCGCAGAACGACATTTTCTTACCCGAAAGGAAGAAATGGAGGAGTTTGTGTTTTTGGGACTGCGTATGCGGGAAGGGATTTCCCTGAAAGAATATGAAAATAGGTTTGGGGTCTCTTTTTATGAACAGTATGCAGATGTACTGCCAAAGTTTCTTGAAAATAGTCTATTGGCAGAAAATGAGAATCATGATAAAATCTATCTGACAACGAGGGGAATGGATGTCAGTAACATGGTACTGGCAGAATTTCTTTTGGAATAAAATATAAGGAGGAAATGAGACAAATGGCAAAGGTTGGAATTTTAATGGGAAGTGATTCCGATTTGGAGATTATGAGTAAGGCGGCAAAGATGTTGGAGGAGCTGGGCGTTGATTATGAGATGAACGTCATTTCTGCCCATAGGGAGCCGGATGTTTTCGTAGAGTATGCCAAGACAGCAAAAGATCGCGGTATTGATGTCATCATTGCAGGAGCAGGCGGAGCAGCGCATCTGCCGGGTATGTGTGCAGCGATTTTTCCGCTGCCGGTCATTGGCGTACCAATTTATACAAAGTCTTTGGGAGGATTGGATTCTCTGTATTCCATCGTACAGATGCCATCCGGAATACCGGTGGCAACCGTGGCGATTAACGGTGCGGCAAATGCGGCAATTTTGGCAGCAAAAATGCTTTCTATTTCCGATACAGCGTTGCAGGACAAGCTGGCGGCATATAAAGAAGATTTGAAAGATCAGGTCGTTGCCAAAGATGAAAAGTTAGGAAAACTTGGATACGAAGCTTATTTAAAGCAGATGTAGAGTTTGGCATGATAGCATCTAAATAGAGGTAAAATGGGCTATGACGGGATGGAATGAGGTTGCTATATGGAAAAATGGGTGTATGGCTATGTGTTGATTGTCAATTGCATCGGGCTGTTTGTGATGTTTGAAGACAAACGCCGGGCGCGAAAACACCTGTACCGGATTCCGGAGAAAACCTTATTTTTCGTCAGCCTTATCGGTGGCAGTATCGGTACGTGGATGGGGATGTATCTTTTCCATCACAAGACAAAGCACTGGTATTTCGTTATGGGAATGCCGTTGATATTGATACTTCAAATAGTCGGATGCATTTGGTGCCTATTATATAGAACGTAAATGACAGAATGGAGTTTACATGATTAAGAATATCATTTTAGATGTGGACGGAACTCTGTGGAATACTACGGAGATTGTGGCAAAAGCGTGGAATAAAGCTATAGAGTCAGACAGCACCAGTGAGGTGCGTGTGGATGCAAAGCGTCTGCAGGGGCTTTTCGGAAGACCCATGAATATCATTGGGGAAATGTTGTTTACCGATGTGGATGAGACGGACAGAATCCGGTTGTTAGATGCCTGCTGTGAATACGAGCAAAAAGCCCTTCATGAGGGGGAATATCATTTATTGTATGATGGGGTGGCAGAGACTATGCGGACTCTGCATGAGAAAGGGATTTCCCTGTATATTGTCAGCAATTGCCAGAGCGGTTATATTGAATTATTTCTCGAGAAAAACGGATTGCAGGACGTGGTAAAGGATACGGAATGCTATGGGAATACCGGGAAGTCCAAAGGGAGTAATATTTCCCTGCTGATGGAGAGAAACGGTCTGTCCGGTGAGGAAACGTTTTATGTGGGCGACACGATGGGAGACTATGAGGCAGCCATAGAGGCAGGTATTTCTTTTGTGTTTGCTGAGTATGGATTCGGAGAAGTACCGGAAGCCCGTGAACGGATTCAAAAGTTTGATGAGCTATTAAAAAAAGTTTGAAAAAACATAAAAAAATATTGACTTTCCCCTGGGGTCAAGGTGTATTTTCGCATTGTAACCGTGAAAATTTCCTTGCCCTTTTTCGATGTGGCAGGAAGTAACAGAAACGAGGTGCCTATGAAAATAAACGATGTGGAAAAACTGACCGGACTCACTGCAAAGAGTATCCGCTATTATGAGTCGAAAGGACTCATCACTGTGGAGCATGATGCCGAAAACGGATATCGCATTTATACGGAGAGGGATGTCCTGCATCTGAAACGGATTAAACTGTTGCGACATTTGGAATTTGGCATTGAAGAAATCCGTCACATACAGGCGCAGGAGCTTCCGGAGATACGAAACATATTGCAGCAGCAGGCAGAAAAATTTGAAACACAGGGTGATGTCTGTGATATGAAGAAATCCCTTTGTATTTCCCTGAGCAAAGATTATGATATGGAAAACAATATGGTGGAGGAGTATGACGAAGCGGTGGATTTTCTCGAGGGGGAGCAGTTTGAAGAATTACAGGAAAGTATCAAAGAATTGACTTGTCTGTCTTTACCGGAAATGATTCTTTTGACGTTTGCATGGGGAGCTCCCGTGCTTGGATTATTTTTGAACATTGATATGCATAGCGGGAATCGGGAAATACTCACAATCAATGCCGTGGTTGCCCTGCTGGGAGTTGCGTTCCTGACTCTGCAGTGGAGAAATTATTTCTACAAACGTAAATACCAGAAAAAAAGAATGAAGGATAAGGGGAAACGGACAATCTGGCTGCTTTTGGCAATCCTGCCTATCCTTGTTGTCATGATTGCAGTCCTCGTCTTGATAAATGAGTTGATTATATTCCTGTTTGCTCCTGAGGGCTGGCTGTTTTATGAGTTTCAAGGGGGCGGGGAATTCCTGCTGATACTGATTACGGAGATTCCTCTTATGGGAGCAGTTGCGTACCTGATTGACCGTCTCTATCATGTGTCCGAAGAAAAAGCTAATGACTTGTCCCTGCTGTTTGGTTTCCTGTGGAAGCATAAGGAGATATCATTGGTCGTCTGGTGTGCACTGATTTATCTTTCTCTGGTCAATGTAACATTTGTCACACCGGACAAAATCATTTCTTACAGTACGATGCATCCCGCAGGAGTTACTTATGATTACAGCGATATTACCAAAGTAGACACGTCTTTTGGCGGGAAAACTTTTGCCATACCGGAATACAAGAAAAAAGGAAACTTTTCATATCGTCTTTCCATTGGGAAGAAAAAGCTAATCTTTTCCCAGCCATATACGAACGATGACATCGAGCGATATGAGGATAGCTATCTGGAACTGGAAGAATTTGATGCGAAAGTAATGTCTTACAGAGTGCCGAAAGAGGGGAGTACGAAGTATTCCGACTATTGTGATATGGATTCGGTGTATGTGGAACGGTTTTTGCGGATTATCCGGAATGGGAATAAAGAGTGAGCAACGATTGAAACGTATTGAAATGCCGAATGCAAAATTCAATATTTTGATATAAGATATTATATAATTAAGGGCATGGAGGACTTAGAAAATGAAAAAAAACAAGAAAATAATAATAGGGCTTCTGGTTTTGCTTTTACTTGCCATTATAATTGTAGTTAGTATAAGAGCTTATATAGGTTATATGTTCAGTTATGATGGTAAAAAAGATGAAATAGTGGTACAAAAGGGAGAAGACATTTTTAATTATATTTATAGAGAACAATACAGTGATGGGAAAAGATGGGAATTGTACATAAATGAAAATTATGCATTTTACGTAGAACCATTTGAGGGACTTTCATATAAGGAAATGAGAGAACATTTGGAAAATGTAGATTTGATAAAAACTATATGTGATGAAGGAAATATTCGTGTATATGCTATTCCGTTTGTTGAATATGAAAGCAAATATGAAATATTATACACAGTAAATGGCATAGATTTTTATCGTTGGAATGAAAATGTCACTGAAGTTGCGAAAAGTAATAAATACGCTACAGAGGCTCAAAACCGATTAACAGAATTGTATAAATACGTTTCCGAGGAGGAGCTGGAAAAGTGGAGCAAGGAAAGCTGGGATCTTCATTAATTCATCGATGACATTTCGGATGACAGGCATTTCGCTTTCATTTCCCGGAAATAATTTCATGCCTACAGGTATCTGGTTGGCATCAAGAAGAAGTCCCATGCCGACATGGGGTTGAAAGAAATCAAGTTATTTCCGAACAGATGGTGACTACATAAGTGCCAGTCGTAGAAAATGTTCTATTGATTGTGTAGGTGGAATTCTGGAAATAAAAGGAGACATAATTCATAAGGATATGGCACTTTCGCTAGGATTGCATCTGGACAAAACAACAGTAGTGTTTAGTGGGAACGAATCTCAAAAAGTTCAGGTGCCGGATTTATATCAGTTTGGGTGCGTAGGTTGTATTGATATGCGACAGAGTAGCGAAGTGGATTTCTGTGGTGCAACCATCAGTGCGGAACAGATTATTGGGTTTTCTCATATCAAACCAGAGGAACAACTGAGGCTGAAAGGGTATGGAAAATATTTACGGAACGGGAACCTTGCATTATGACACCGACCAATAATATGCATGATTGTGCCGGAAAGATTGCAGAATATATGTCAGATGCAGAAGTTACCTATGCTGTTGATTATGTAAATATGAAGAAACTAGGTGAAAAAGCAAGAGTTGAGTTAAAGAAGATATTAGGTGAATTAATGAGAAATAATGATTCGTCGAAAAACATCACCATATTAGATAAAGTAAGACTGCCAAATATATTTATATATGATATGCAGATAATGCAGTCGGCTAGGGAAGAGAGATTTTGGTGAGAAGGGAGTATATTTAAAATGTATAAAACGATAACAGATTATTTCAAAAAAAGACCAATATATAATGAAAAATTTTCTGATGTGTGCAGTGAAATAAAGGACAAATTTAATGAAGGAAGCAAACCTGTTTTGCGAGAAAGCAAAACGAGTACAGCGCTGTTTGAAAAGGAGTTTGGATATAAACTGCCGGATGAAATAGACGAGTATATCAATTTGTTTTGGCATGCATATATTTATGGATACTGTTTAAATGCACCAGAGTGTATTGTATTGTTTTCTGTTTTAAAGAAAGAAGGGGATTCGGACAACGATATTTTATTTTATAGTGACGGGTTAATTACCATATCACATGAATGGGAAGAAATAGGGGATATTCAAAAGTATATCCCAATTGGTTGGTTGGGATATTCTGGCGCATGGGTTCTATATGAGGTTAAATCCGGAAAGATTTTTTTGGAGGATGTCGATAGTGGTATTGATGGTGTGATTGGAGAACAGCCAATTGCAGATTCACTATGTGAACTGATAAGTAAACTGGAAAAACATGCTCAGAAGTTAAAATAATATAGAGTATCTATACCTCTGAGTTAGGGTAGATGTTACCAACCTCCCAAACTGGCGGGATGATTAGGGAAGAATAAGTTGGAAATGACCTAAACGGGGATTCACAGCAAAGCTCTTTCCATGTCATTTTTAAAGCATATGATTACTTTCGAATGCAGTTTCACTATGACAACGGGGAATTTGGATGTTGCATTCTGGCGGATGAAGATATGGTAATAGAATTAGAATTGTCGCAAAAACACTGGGAAAGTGCAGATTTTAACCAGTATCTTAAAGAATTAAAAGAGGAAATAGAGTTACGGTTGCCGGATAAATTTCTCGGGGCGAGAGGTTGGCTATAATTATATTTTATTGATTATAAGTTTTTATAATGATATATGGAGGGGTGTATCCGGAAGAATGTATAAAAATCACATCCGGCAAACAGAAATATTTAGTTTTGGAAGTACACAGAGATGGTATTGAAAAATAAGTGAAAATATAATAGGCTTATAAGTAGTATTTGCTTTAGTGAAATTAGTATGATGAATGGAGGAAAAATGGAAGTAATAGAATTGTACAAACTAATTAAAGAATTTTATGGCTATAAATGCAGGATGATAGGAATAAACACAGAGAGTAACCAGATTGAGTGTTTTCTATATGATTCCTTTATTATGAAATGTTATATAGATAATCGGTCCGAAAGTTTTACTGCAGGTATAGATATGGGAGGAGAAATACTTACTGATTTATTAGGAAGGCAATGTTCATCTGCTAATAATATCAAAGCAATACAAGAATGTTTGCGTATTATTGACGATTATTGTAGGCTAAGGTTACCAGACAAATATTTGGATGCATATGACGAAGTATATTTATCAAGTTAATAGATTGTATTTAATATAAGAATGATATTATGAATGTGGTTTTGTGATTGAATTGTGGTGATTATTGCACGGAAGAAGGGTGTTAAGATGAAAAAATTAAATACAAATGACCTATATTTGTTAGTACAGAGTTTTTTTGATTATAAATGTAGGAAAGTAGAATTTAATTTAGAAAAAAAAGAAATAACATGCATTTTATATGATTCCTTTTTATTTTCATGTGGTTTTGCAGACAGATATGAGACCTTTGGAGCAGGGTTATATATCGGGCAAGGAATATTGGTAAAGCTGTTGGGGAAAAGTAGCTCTCTTAATAATGATGAAGATTCAATACGAAAAAGTTTACAAATCTTTGATGATTATTGCAGATTAAGATTACCAGAAAAATTTTTAAATGCGTATGATAAAGCATATAAAAATTAAAAAAGAGGTGGTGTTACATTGGAAGTTTTAATTGATGAAAGAAACATTTCTATGTCTGAATGGGACTTTACTAAACCTCAAACGATGGAAGCATGGGAATTGGTATCTGAATCATATGCAGAACAAGTTTCGGGAGAAAGTATATGCTATTATTGGTAAAGAATTACGACGTGGTAATATATGGGAAGTTAGGGAATTACCGCGGCTTAAAGCAAATGATAATGTTACAAAAATAACTACAATTGATCCCAAAACAGGTGTTGAAGAAGTAATCTTTCAGAGATAAATTAATAAAAAGGAAGGGAATGATAATAACATGAAAATTAAAGGTGGTTTAAATTATGTGATTTTTGATTTAGAGAATGGATATTCAATAAAGGCAGAAGGAGAAATGCTTACAGGAAGAAAATTTATAGCTTATAAAAATACGATGCGATTATGGGAGGAGCCACATAACAAAGAACGTGTTTCAGATGAGCAGATAGAGAGTATTATTAACGAAGTAAATGAAATGACAAATGAAAATACAGTGCACATTATCTTTGAATAAGAGAACTTTTATTTACATAGTATATTTGCTTTTTTTCCGGAACCAACGGACGCATGGAACTGGGAAGACACTTCAATCAGTCCGGGAATGAAAACTCTTTCAAAGCAACAGGGGACTTCGTCATTGTCTTTATAGGTGACGGGGAACAGTACGTATATTTTAAAACCTAAATACTGGTGCCAGTAGGATTGTTCCTGTCGTTATGCATAGCAATATACAGTCTATTTAACAGCGCAGATGCTACAGGAGAGTGGAGATGTAGCGAAGGCTCTGAAAGTGCTTGAGTGGATTAATAGTGAGACTAATATTGCTGTTAAAGCCATAATAGAAAATGTTCCAAATGAATTAAAAGTTAGGGGGAAATGTGACGAATTTGGTATAAAATTAGAGGCTGAATTGGACAATGCAGGAATAGTTCATGAGGATCTTTATGTCTGGAGTAAGACAAAGATATATTCTAATAAATTGGGACGTGATATTGGGGAGGAACATTATGCCATACGAATTGGCGATTTTGTGTATGATAATCTAACGCCAGAGGGGATGCTGCTTGATGCATGGCTGGAAGATTTAGGCTTAACGGGAGAGTTCGGAAAAGAAATAGGATATGGACCCGTGGATAAAATTGAACTGATAAAATAAGGATGTGAGAAAATGTATCGAATAGAAGGGTTGCTCCGGCAAATAAAAACACAACCACAAATGTTAGTAGAAGAAGGGGTGGATTATATATTTTATTCCCTTTTGGGACGTTGTGTTTTCAATCAAGACTTTGGGGGTAAAAATATATCTGATATCGATAAATATTTTTGCACCTGGTTTGGCAGATGGCTTACGGGATGGATCAAAGAGAATATCGATCAGCAGTATGAGCCTAAAACATTGTGGTGGTATCATGATATTAAGATGATAGCCGGGGATGAACAAAATGAAGCAAAGGTTTTTTTTGATTTATGTGATCAGTTTTTTGAGGATTATAGGGAAAGAAAAATGGATCATATAGAAAAGGTGCTTAGACCAATGAAAATAAGGCCTAAAATGTATGTAGCAGAAGAAGGAGTAGATCATATATTCTATTTCTTTTTGGGATGTTGTGTCTGCTATCAGGATTTTGGGGATAAGGATATACCTGATATGGATAAATATTTTTGCACCTGGTTCGGCAGATGGTTTACCGGATGGATCAAAGAAAATATCGATCAGCAGTATGAGCCTAAGACATTGTGGTGGTATCATGATATTAAGATGATAGCCGGGGACGGGCAGGATGAAGCAAAGATTTTTTTTGAATTATGTGACCGGTTTTATAAAGATTATAGGAGAAACGAGGATGTTTTTCGCAAAATATATTGCAATTACGGTGATGAGATTATTCTGCCCGAAAAGAAAGGGTATAAGTCAATGCATATAGAAGGATTAATTGCACTTATTAAAAAAAGAGATATGGTACTTGTAGAAGATGAAAGAACAGACTATATATGCCAGTTTCTTATGGGATATTACTATTCTGCTTCAGCATATGTCATTGATAAGGTTACATCAGATATGGATAAGAATTTTTGGACATGGTTTGGCAGATGGCTTGTCGGGTGGATTCAAGAGAATATTGATCAGCAGTATGAGCCTAAAACATCGTGGTGGTATCATGATATTAAGATGATAGCCGGGGATGAGCAAAATGAAGTAAAGGTTTTTTATAATCTATGTGATCAGTTTTTTGAGGATTATAGGGAGAGAAGGGGATATTTTGCGGAAGATAGGCTGTGATTATATATTGATGAAATTAGCCCGCTAAAAGTGTACTCCAAAAACCGGTGTTGAAGAAGTGATTTTTCAGAGATAAATTTTAAATAAAGAAAGGAATGATAATAACATGAAAATTAAAGGTAGTTTAAATTATGTTATTTTTGATTTAGAGAATGGATATTCAATAAAGGCAGAAGGAGAAATGCTTACAGGAAGAAAACTTCATAAAATTTGTCACAGAATATGCGGAAGCGGATGCATTGAACTACATAAAGAGTGTAGTGAAGGAAACATATAGCATAGAGACCTTGAAGAAGGTAGGGAAACTGCTTGAGGAAGGGAAAGGATTATACATATTTTGATTTAAGACAAGAATGGGAAACAATAGAACTAAAATATGGATTTACAGATGATGATATGTTTTATTTGTTTAATGAACCGTTTTTGGATGAGGGGGTTAATGAAGGTAAAATATTTGTATTTTCTCATGTTCCTACATTAGAGGTGTTTAAGGATGATGCAATTCGTAAAGAGTGGAATTATCTTAAAGATAACTATGGTTTTGAATTTTTGAAAAATGAAGGAGAATTTTGGTATGCAAAGTAACAAAATGGAAGATATGATAGAATTTATTATTGGGGAGTTTATGAAGTTTTTTGGAGACAGAGTTAGTGACTTTTCTGTTGAAAATAACATAAATGGTATTTTAAGGGAAAGTTCCTTTAATTTTGTCTTTAAGGCATACGATTACTTCCCAATGCAGTTTCACTATGACAACGGGGAATTTGGATGTTGTATTTTGACAGATGAAGAAATAGTAATAGAGTTAGAAATGTCACAAAAGCACTGGGAAAGTACAGGTTTTGACCTGTTTCTTAAAGAGCTAAAAGAAGAAATAGAGTTGAGGATACCGGATAAATTTCTAAGGGCACGAGGGTGGCTGTAAATATGTTATGACAAGCAATTCTATTCTTTAGGGGAGTTAGATGGTTATAGAGGAGGATTTATATGATTAAAAAAAGTGCAGAAGAAATGGCAGACTTTATGATAATCGCGCTTAAGAATTATTTTGGAGACAGAGTTGACAGTTTTCGTATTGAGAATGTC
>JAFLTA010000024.1 GCA_022510685.1 Lachnospiraceae bacterium
GCAGGTCCTGCTTCCTACGGTATGACAGATACATTGGGACGTATGCACAGCGACGCACAGTTCGCAGGTTCTTCCTCTGTACCTGCCCACGTAGAGATGATGGGTCTGATCGGTGCCGGTAATAACCCAATGGTAGGTATGACCGTTGCCGTAGCCGTTTCCATCCAGGAAGCTGCTGACGCAGGCAAATTCTAAGATATACGATTATATTTTATATCACATATTTCGGACCGCAATACTCATGCGGTCCGTTTTTTACTTAATAGAAAAATTTCATATTTTCATGGAAACATTTCACGTAATATGGTAGAATATCTAGTATAATGATTCCGGTGTCAAAACCTTTTTTCGGTGGTATCGAGTACCTTTTTGACACTTAAATTCAGATGGAAAATTTGTATAAAGGAGACTAACGATATGACAAAAAAACGTATTATCGCACTGGTTAGTGCAGTAGCATTACTATTCAGCGGAAACAGTGCCGGTATTTCTGCACAGGCAGCATCCAAAAAGGCAGTTTCCCTTTCCAAGACCAGTATCACCTTGAAAAAGGGTAAGACAAAGACACTCAAGCTAAAAAAAGCTGCAAAAGTAAAAATCAAATCCAAGAAATTTACTTCAACTAAGAAAAGTGTTGCAACGGTGTCTAAGTCCGGAAAAATCAAGGCAAAAAAAGCCGGCAAGGCCACCATTAAAGTGAAAGTGAAGTATAAGCAGAATAAAAAAACGAAAACGAAAACCTTAAAGTGTAAAGTGACAGTGACAGGCAGCACGACAAAACCAAAGAATACCAGCACTCCAACCAAAAAACCGGGAACGACTCAATCGACAAATCCTCCTGCCACTCCGACACCAACGCCGACTCAGCCACCGGAGGATTTTGATAAGGATGCAGGATTATATGACGCGGAAGGAAATGTAGTAAAATCGTGGACAGACCTGAAGGAGGACGGATATATCAGTGTAGATAATCGTGAATTAAAAGCCTCCGATACGTTTAATAGCTATATGGGAAGTTCCTCTGGCACTATCCTTATTGTAGGTGGAAATGAGGTAAATTATATTGCGGAAAACGCTTTTAATAACTGTAACAATTTGACTGAAATCCGTATGCCCGACTCTGACACCACTTCTGACGATTTAGGTATATCCAGTATTGGAGATTATGCATTTGAAGGATGTAGTAATTTGACCATAGTGCATGTCCCTGACGAATTGACAGATATCGGAGAAGGTGCATTTAAAAATTGTAGCAGTCTGGTTACGATTAACATGCCTGATGGTGTGACAATGCTTTGGGATTCCGTATTTGAAGGATGTAGCAGTTTGGAAAGCATTGCGATTAACAAAGTAACCTATTTTAGAGATTATGCATTTAAAGGATGTAGCAGTCTGAATAACATTTCTCTTGAGAAGGTAACTACCATTGGAAATGAATCATTTGCTGGATGTACCAGCTTAACAAACTTTACTATTTCCACATATAAAATTTCTAGTACTGATCCGACATACATTAGCATTGGTAATGATGCTTTTAAAGGCGTCCCATTAGTTATTACCGACTACGAAGATGATAATTGCCCATGGGGTGCAGAGCGTGTTCAGAGGTTAGATGGCACAGTAGTTTATCCGGCATCATCAGGAGTTCAGCCGGAGACAGACGACAGCACAACCTAAAGTGACAGATCGATAAGACACATTACGTAAGAAAGAGTTTCGCTTGCGAAACTCTCCGCCTGCGGCGGGTTGCTGCAGGCAACATTTTCCAATCCGCCGCAGTGCGATCCTGCGGAGATTTTTTATCGAATAGGAGGAATTTCCTATTCGATAAATAGAACAGACCGGAGTATTAACCCCGGTCTGTTTTTGCTTAATAGAAAATTTCTCCTATTCGATAAAAGATGCTTCTTATTTCTTCCGAACAAACTGAACGTTGAGATCCACTCTGCCCGGAACCCCTTTTACTTTGCCGCTGGAAGTGTACTGCCAGAAAGAGAAGCGGTAAGGTGTCTGTGGTTTCTTTTTATAATCTGCGTACCAGACAGGATATTTTTCTATCTTCTTCATATCAAACAGGAATGCCTCCCAGTACATATTACTGTATACCATTGTCTCATATCCGGCTTTTTTAATTTTATTGCAAAAAGCTAACGTGTTTTTGGTAAACTGTTTCCCCGAAACTTTGTCAGTTCTTGCACGGGCATTTACGATTCTCTCCGGATCATATACGATAGGCAAATCCAGTTTCTTTCCGTTTAGTGTTTTCAGTACAAATTTTGCCTCCTCCAAGGCTTCTTTTCGATTTACTGCCTGGGAAAAGAAGTATACGCCCACATCAATACCGGCTTTCCGCGCATTTTTTAGATTCTTGCGAAACTGTCTGTCAATATTCAGACTGCCCTTTCCGGAGTATCCCCTGTATCCAATACGGATAAATGCAAACGAAATCCCTGCTTTTTTGACTTTTTTCCAGTTAATCGTACCATTATGGTGTGAAACATCAATGCCCTTTCGGATTGTATACCGTTCATCCTGATAACGGATAATATTCTTTTTCTTGTCATTGACCAGACAGGACCAATCATAATCGTGCTGTTTGACGTTCTTTTTTATGTTTGTTTTGTACCATTTCTTCGTCTGCTCATCATAAAAACGCAACTTCTTGCCGGTAGCGTTTTCTTTAGACAAGCACAGTGCGTAGGAATTACACAAGGATAGGGAAGTAGTAACTGTTATGAGCAGCAGCCCTGCTATGATACGAAAAATATGTTTTCTCTTTTTCATATTGTCCTCACATTCTGCCGTATCACCGGCTCGATTACTGCATTTATTATAAATGAACAGTTTCGGAAAAGCAAACCGGCATGATGGTTGTATATTGTCGAAACGCAAAAAAAAGACGTTTCATTGACATTTTTGGGAGATTCCTATAATCTATTTCATAGAATTTATGTAAGGAGCCGGCTATGAATACGAAGAAACTGGAACAAAATTTAATTGACCTCGTCAAGGAACAGCAGGCAAAGCTTGGCTATCGCAAAGAATCTGTTCAGTTATTTTACCCTTTAAGCAGCCTGCAACATATATTAGAGTGTCATTGCGATATTACGAAAATATTATATCATTTGAATCAAATTTCTGATATGTTCACAGATACTTTGGGGCATATAACAATAACCCACTCGGGGGAACAGTTTTGTTTCCATATCCCGCCCGAAGGCTCTGAATGGGTACACCAACATATTTCCGACACAGAGTTTATAGTGCAGTTGGTGGAACTGGTAGGAAGACACGGCTGTACCATGGATAAAATTTTTCACCTCTTTGAGAAACAGGACAATCCGGTACACACGGAACAGGTATCCCATGGAGAATTTGATTATCTCATATATTTTGAAAGCGGAGAGGATAACTATTATTATTGTTTTAAGAAAGAGGGCGAGCATATGATATATCACCGTTTTCTTCCGGAGGATTATGCTGACTTTAATTTTAACTAGACTTTATTCGCCGAATGAATCTTTCATATGCTGTTTAATTTTTATAAGAACAGTATAAATAAAGCTCTTAACCGTAAAGCGAAGAATGAATTTAAAATTTAATTTTACTTTTTCGAAAATTTGTTGTATAATTTCTATGGATACATTAACATTAATGTTTCCGACATCTTACAAAAAATAAAAATAGGAGGGTGTATACTATGAAAAACAAAGTATGTATCATGTTACTGTTGGTTTTAACGTTTATCTTATGTAGTTGTGCGAATGTTCAAGATTCCTTTTCTATCTCATCTGACAATAAGATAACGGAGACTTTTACCATTGCCTATGAGAAAGCGGCTACGGATGCAGGATTGAAAGAGCTGGGACTCGGAAGTTATGATGAGATTCAAAAGCTTCCTGTAAAAACGATTGATGGTACTGAATACTATATAGAAGAAGAAGCAAATACATATACCGCTGCTGAATTTGAAAAAACATATGCAGATGTACTTGCAAACAAGAATAAATTTTATGCCTATTTTACAGATATAAATGAAGACTTATCCCTTGCCGGTGCAGATGAAATGGTATCCTATATTGACTTTATTTCCTTTGGAGTTACCTTGCCATCTGCCATTGTAAAAACAAACGGAACAAAAGACGGAGATAAGACTGCAACCTGGAAATATACAATGAATGAGTTAAAGGGTATTAAAAATCTGGAGATGTATGCATATACGGCAAACGATCCGGGAAATGTCTCTGCCGACCGTCAAACGGTAATCAAAAAACTGAAAGCGGCAATGGCGACTCCGACACCTAAGCCGGACAAAAAAGCGCCGGTTATCAAAGGGGTTAAGAACAATAAAAAATATAAGAAAAAAGCGACTGTATATGTAAAAGATAACGTGAAAATCAAGAAAGTGACCGTAAACGGAAAGAAAGTAAAACTTACAAAAGTGAAAAAAGGAAAATATAAGGGTTACTATAAGTTCACGGTGAAGAAAAAGGGCAAAAAGAAGAAATATATCAAATATAAGATTATTGCTACAGATACTTCAGGAAACAAGAAGAAAGTCACGATAAAAATCAAATAATAAAATACATGATATGATTACGGGATATTGGAACTTCGGTTCCAATATCCTTTTTTGCTTAATAGGAAACTTTATAAAAACCGAAAATTTGTTCGATTTATGTATTGACAAACATCCGTTCGTGTTGTATAGTATATACAGAACAAATGTTCCGAACGTATTTTTGAAACATAAGGAGGACAGCATTATGAAAAAAATAGCTTTACCGAGGATATTTTTCGTTTTTATCATATTAGGCATTGTTATTTATGCCGGAATACATGTTCAACACACTATGACCACCCATGCAGAAGCAGCAATCGATCGGGAGAGGATTACTTATGTATCCGTGCTTATCACTGCATCGGATACTCTCAGCACTATAGCAGATAGACATTACTGCAAGGAATTTGGTTCCATGGAGGATTATGTAAAGGAAATTCGTCAATATAATTCCTTAAAAAGCGATTCCATTTACGCCGGAAACCACTTGATTGTCCCTATATATAATGCTGTAGATGCCAATTCGGAGATAGCCGGCACTAATTAATAACTATCATGACAATAGCTGTGTTCTTTTATACTGTGTTATTATATAACGCACTTCCTTCCATTGTTTTGCGCCCCCTTTTGCAAAATGAATAGGATGCAGGAGAGTAGGAATCCCCCTTTTTCCATCTGATCTCCTGGTATTTGCGTTTGTAATATACTATACATGTGGAATTGCAAACATATTTGTAATTCCACATTTTTCCATATTTTCCTTATATTTGACTTGATTTTGCTTGATTTGCCTGTTAAGATAACATTTGTGCAACAAATACATTACGAAAAAGGGATGAAAAACTATGAAATACATGATTAACAGGACGACAAATCATAAAAGAAAACAAAAATTCATTCATGATATATCGATTTTACTGGTATTTCTTATGACATGCGCTATTTGTAATACCGGGATTGCCTCTATTGTATCTGCAGCGGAAACATACAATTGGTCACTTCCGAAAAAAATCGAAGTGACAGACCCTGCTACAGGTGAAAGTGTTACAAAAAATATAACCGTAAATCCGATAGTTACATATAATGGAAATATGATATCTCAAGAACATTATCCTATGGTAATGTGTGATTTGGTATGGATGGCTGATGTACAAAGTTTTTTCTCTGATATTATGGACTTTGATATTCAATATTCCGATGCCAATGATGATACACCTGTCCGGGAAATTGAAAGTTTTACGTTGAGAAACCCACGTCTTGATACCACCATTGTGTTTACTGTGGGAAAGGATACTGCTACGGTAAACGGAATAGAATCCATATTGCCATATCAAGTGATGTGGGGAGAGGATGCAGAAGAATCCGCTGCCGAAAATAAAGATAAATCCAAAGATACGGTACTGTATATTCCCATGGTATGGACATTACAGCAGTCAGGTTATACAGTTGTAGAAAATGCAGGAAATGCTATTGCCATAAGTGATTCTGTACTATATTACAAGAAAAACTATACTGCTTCCTATGATTCCGACATATATGATAACTGTATTGATGGAATTTATGTTGCCGGTAACAACAGTTCTTCTGCAAATTACTTTCATCTCCATACAGTAAATACATTGTCCTCAAGCAGTGTTAAAATTTCTAACCAACCGAAGAAAAATGTTGTAACTATCACCATAGCAAAAACTAAAAATTCCCTGGGAAATATTAAGAAATCATTTTCCGGTAATATTCTGAAAAAAATACAGATGCAACAGACATCTGACCATGCCACACAAATCAAATTATGGTACGGCGCAAAATATATTTACACCAATCACTTGGATACTAAGAGCCTTTCTGTACAGTTAAGTAAGGCTAGTTTTTCCATGCGTGTTTTATTGCCGGATAAAGTAAAAACAAAAAAAATCACTACCACAGACCAGTATTGGAAAAACAAATTTTTAATTGTTATTCCCGGTAATCATGTGAGTTACTACAAAAAGAATCCGCCGATAAAGAATAGTTCAAAAATTAAAAGTATTAAAGTGACAAAAACCGCAAGTAAGAACACAAAAATCACAGTAACTACGAAAAAAATGCTGGGATATCGGATTACATTTACAAATTCCGGTTATTTTACTGTAAAAGTCGGCTCACCAAAATCCATATACAAAAATATTGTTTTATTGGATCCCGGTCACGGCGGAAAGGATAACGGTGCAAAAAGAGCTGGTGTGAAAGAGAAAAAACTGAATTTCAGTATTCTATATACGAGAGCGAAAAAAATATTTGAGGCACAGGATTCCACTGTGAAAGCCTATTGGACACGACATTACGATACAAAAATCAACCTATATAAACGTCCTAAATACACTAAAAAATATTCAGCGGATTTATTTGTCAGCCTGCATATGAACTCTGCCCCCAATAAAAAGGCAAAAGGCACGGAGGTTTATTACTCAAAACAGAACAATAAAGCGCGTAAATCCGGACTGACAAGTAAAATATTTGCAGAAAATATGTTATATGCTCTAACAGATAATTTAGATATGGAAGACCGTGGTGTTCGCAGTGCTAACTTTGTGGTGATAAAAAACAACTCGGTTCCGGCTGTCTTAGTGGAGTTAGGTTTTATATCCAGTCCAAAAGACAGAAAAAAACTTAAAAGTGCAGCATTTCAAAAAAAAGCAGCAAAAGCATTGTACAAGGGCATTTCCGAAACATTTAAGGAGTATCCTACAGGACGATAATTTATAACTAAAATGATGGCGCAGTTATCCTAATATAAATATAACTGCGCCGTTGTTATGCTAATTTCGTAAATGAACAGCAGTTGCCGCCATACGCTTTTTATCATCATCCAAAGCTGCATAATGCTTTCTGGTCGTATTGACGTCATTATGACCCAGCACCTCAGCTACCAGATAAATATCTCCGGTTTCACGGTACAGTGTAGTACCATAGGTACTTCTCAGTTTGTGAGGTGTAATATGCTTAAAGCTGGTTATTTGACTGGCATATTCATTCACCAGATTTTCGATTGCCTGTATACAGATTCTACGGCGTTGTATCGAGTAGAAGAGTGCATGTTCATGTCCTTTTAGCGGCTGAATTTGTTCCCGTGTGATTTCAATATAATCCTGCAAAGCACGGCGCACCTCATCTCCAAAATAAACATATTCCTCTTTGCCGCCTTTTCGCATAATCCGTATGCGGTTTTCACGAAAATCTACATCTTCAATGTCCAGACCGACACATTCCGAAACACGAATGCCTGTTCCCAGAAACAGTGTGAAAATTGCAATATTACGCAGTTTATTTTTCTCATAAGCCGCTTTTTTTCGCCCGGTCATATGTTCGCCTGCGTGTTCTACCAAATCCAATAATTCTGCAACTTCACCGGAATCCAAACGAACAATTTCACGGTCGTGTAATTTCGGCATATCGACAACTATGGTAGGATTATTGGTCAAATGTTCCCGTTTCTGATAATACAGATAAAACTTGCGCAAAGCAGACAATTTTCGATGTATGCCACGTTCATCATTTGTATATGTTTTTCCGTTATATTCATAATATTTCAAATATTCCAGATATTCTTCAATATCTACCGGCTTCAGAGAATCCAAATCTTTAAGCGTAATATTAGATATCTCTGTACCCATAGACGGATTTGCCGTCAATAAAAAGCGAAAAAAAGTCCGTATATCATAGGCATAATTAATCCGTGTATTAGCAGATGATGTCTGTTCAATGCCACGGAAAAAATCCTTGACAAAAGGCGGAAATTCCTGAAGCAATATACGAAGTTTTGTCGTATTATCCGCAGAACGTTTTTGATAATATGTTTGACGATTGGATGTACCCATAAAAATCATTCCTTTCTTAAATATGCATATGTTATTTTCATGTCTGATAGCCGTTCACATTATAGAAACCCCTCAAACGCCTGTATTTCAAGCCTTTTATCAATTATAGCATATTCTTTGTTTCTTTTCAATAACTTTTTGAAAAACTAGACTTTATCCCATAGTTAAATTTTACACCACTGCTACCTATCACAGGATACTGCGTCGATAAAACGCTACAAAAGAATCTGTATTTGCATTCATTTCAAAAAGACACCGGAATAAACATCCGGTGTCTTTCTTTGTTTTTATGTACTATTAATATTTATTTACGCTGGCTTAAAAGATATTCCAACGCCATAATATCATCTCTGGATAATTTTTGATTCATCAAATATTCTGAAATGAAATTGGATAACGAACCATTATACAATTTATCCAACAATGCCTTTGTTTCAATTTCCTGTATATTTCGTTTGCTTACACTGGCACGGCAGATAAAACCGGGATCCTCTCTGGTAACTGCACCTTTATCAATTAACCGTTTAATTACCGTATAAGTTGTATTTTTTTCCCAACCAATATATTCTTTAATGATTTTGGAAATATCTTTGGCTGCCAACACTTTATTGGACCAAAGTAATTCCATTACATTAAGTTCCCCCTCATGCATGCGTATTTCTTTCATCGTTTAGTGACCTCGTTTCTATGCTTGTAATTTCAAGAAGAATCTGAATGGACATAGTTGTATTCTACACATTACGTCAAAATACGTCAATGGCAATTCTGCACAATTACAGCTGTCTACTATTGTGTAACTTTACATTCTATTTTTGTAGAACACAATATTTTCTGCTTTTAAATAAGACGAACCACTATGTATAGTATACGAAACGATGAATTTCTATTTCAATTTTGTAAAATTTGTAATAATTTCTCAAAATATTCCGGCAAAGGTGCATCAAATTCCATATATTCTCCGCTATTTGGATGCACAAATCCAATCGTTTTTGCATGAAGTGTTTGTCCCACCAGAGAAAACGGTGATTTTGCCGGTCCGTATACCGTATCCCCCAAAATAGGATGTCCGATGCTCGCCATGTGTACTCGAATTTGATGTGTACGTCCGGTCTCCAGATTGCATGCAATATAATTATATTTTTTATTTAATGAATCTAATACCTTATAATGGGTTACCGCTTCTTTCCCGTTTTTTTCATCAATTGCCATGCGTTTCCTATCCACAGGATGTCTTGCCAGACTTGCGCTCACTGTTCCTTCCGGCTCTGTAAAATTGTTGTATGCTATAGCATGATATGTCCTGGTAATGGAATGCACTGCTAACTGTTCTGCAATAGCCCGATGTGCCTTATCATTTTTACACGCCACCAAAGCTCCCGTAGTATCTTTATCTATACGATGGACAATCCCCGGGCGCAATACCCCATTGATACCTGACAGAGAATCTTTACAATGATACATCAATGCATTTACCAGCGTACCGCTGTAATGCCCCGGCGCCGGATGTACTACCATCTGCTTCGGCTTATTTACAACGATAATATCTTCATCTTCATATAAAATATCTAATGGAATATTTTCAGGAAGGATATCCGGCTCTTTGACCGGTTCTATCTCTACAGATATCCTATCTTTCATCATCACACGGTAACTGCTTTTTCCCTTCTTATCGTTCACAGAAACCAAGCCGTCCCGTATTGCTTTTTGCAGAGCGGAACGCGAAAAATCCGGTAATTTCTCTGCCAGAAAACGGTCAAGTCTCAATCCCTCCTGACTTTCTGAATCCACTACCAAATCAATGTGCTGCTTCTCCTCCATAAATCTCTCCATTCTACTGCGGGCTGTCGATGATACAGGATTGCCTTTACTCTTCTACTTTTTTCTGTTTGCCCCATATACTATCCAATTCTTCTTCTGAATATCGAAAAAGAATCAAGTAAGCTAATACAAATACACCTACAACCACATAACAGTCTGCTACGTTGAAAATAGGAAAATCAATACAGGAAACATAGAAAAAATCCACAACATAACCGTTTAAAAAACGGTCAAACATATTGCCGATAGCACCCGCACCGATTACCACAAAGACAGCCTGTAGCGGAATGTATTCTTTTTTTGCCGGAATCCGATAATATACCACACATAGAATCCCAAATATGAGCAACGTAATTCCCAGCAACAGCAGGCGTTGATTCTGTAAAATTCCAAAGGCAGCCCCTCTATTTTCCAAATACTCTAATTCAAAGATTTTTTTTATGATTACGAAATTAGGTTTGCCTTTCAGGGAAATGGATGCAATATGTTTCGTCCACTGGTCAAAAAAAAGCAATATAAGCATCCCTAAACTGCCCACTATATATTTTTTTACCATAACCCCTCCTTCTGCCTGTTCATCAAACAGCATGATACGCTATCATGCGATACATGCTCTCCTATGTAAGTTCCTAGTGTAATGGTTTATAACTGGACTTTATTCGCCGAATGAATCTTTCGTATGCAGGACTGCCTCCAGTGCCTCTGCCATCTCCTCGTCAGTCACATCTTCAGTAATCACTGCATTTCCCATATTCTGCAATAATATAAAACGTATTTGTCCGGCATTCATCTTCTTATCGTTTTTAGACACGCGAATAATATCGTCCACTTTCAAATTACTGACTGATACAGGCAATTCCAGTCCCTTTATGGTATTCTCAATCGACAAATACTCTGTATCGTCAATCATTTCTCTCTTTTTGGAAATATATGCCGCTGCCATCATTCCAACAGCGACGCACTGCCCATGAAGCATCTGGAAATCTTTTAGTTTTTCGATGGCATGCCCCAACGTGTGACCAAAGTTTAATAACGCTCTCTCACCCTGCTCTTTCGGATCATTCTCAACCACCCTGCGTTTAATCTGGCAACTGCGATAAATTACATCTTCCAATGTTGTTAAATCTCTTTGTCTGAGAGCATCTACAGCACTACCCACTTCATTAAAATAATCGATATCTTTTATCAATCCATGCTTTATAATTTCTCCAAAACCGGAAAAGTATTGCTCATCCGTCAATGTTTTTAAAGCAGAAATATTCATATAGACAGCGGAAGGCTGATGAAATGCTCCTATCATATTTTTGTATCCACGAAAATCAACACCTGTCTTCCCGCCAATACTGCTGTCAACCATGGCTAACAGAGACGTGGGAAGCTGTACAACACGAATTCCCCGCAGATAGGTTGCAGCCGCATATCCCGTCATGTCACCTACAACGCCCCCGCCTAAGGCTAACAAAACATCCTTACGGTCAAAGTGCGCCTTAATCAAAACTTCATATAAATCCTCAATGACCTCCAGAGTCTTTGATGCCTCTCCTGCCGGAAAAGAAAACTCACACACATAGGACGCTGTCTCTGCCACCGCATCCTGTACCTGTCTTAAATAATGTTTCTCCACATGACTGTCTGTCACAATACACATCTTACGACCGGATAAATCCAGCTCCTGTAATATGCTCCCCAATCCATTATAGTCCCGTGCAATTGTAATATCATAAAGTGGTTTTCCTTCATAATGCACTGTTATTTTATTAGCCATATAATACCTCTTTTCCTAGAAAACAGTAAACAAGGGGGCCATTTGCCCCCTTGCATGAAATTAATATAGAGTTCGTCAATTCAATCAACAAATGGATTCCTGCCCGTAATAGCTTCAACTTATTCCGGATCAATAAAATTAAACGGATTCATATCCATTATATTATCTTGTGGCTGCGCCGCCGGTGCCGGTGTACTGGTCGGCAAATCCATCATTCCTCCCATATCCATCATAGGATCTGCGATGATTCCGTTATTGCCGGCATTATCTGCAGGTGCCGGTGCTGCCGCCGGTGCATCCATAAAGGAAGATACATCCATCATCCCACCGGGTGCCGCCGGTTGTGCTCCACCCAACATATCATTCATTCCTGCTCCACCTAACATATCATTCGCAGGCGCTGCCGGCTGTGCTCCACCCAGCATATCGTTCATGCCTGCTCCACCTAATAAGTCATTCGCAGGTGCTGCCGGTTGTGCTCCACCCAGCATATCATTCATACCTGCTCCGCCTAACATATCATTCGCAGGTGCTGCCGGCTGTGCTCCACCCAGCATATCATTCATACCTGCTCCACCTAATAAATCATTTGCAGGTGCTGCCGGCTGTGCTCCACCCAGCATATCGTTCATACCTGCCCCACCCATCATATCATTGACCGGTGTTATTGGCTGTGTTGTTCCTAACATATCATTAGAACCACTGTCTACAAACAAATCATTAGATGGTGCCGGCTCATTTCCTCCAAGCATTAACGCATTGTTTGCAGCTGCATCTACGCCTGCCATAAAGTCATTTTGCATAGCATCCTGTGCGAAAGCAGGTTCTTGTGCCGGTGCTGTCATTCCCGGAACATCCATCATCGGGTTACTGATTGGCTGAGTCATTCCTAAATCAGGTGCAGCCCCCATGTTACCGATATCAAGAGACACCGAAGCTGCCGGTTCTTCAACCGGTGCACCACCCATCGGAATATCCATTGTCGGAGCCATACCCTGAGGAACATCTGTTGGAGATGAAAAATCTATCGGTACTGACATAGACTCTGCCACTGGGACATCCATAGAAGGAATATCTACCGCAACAGATGATTCAACCTCTGCTGTGGCAGCAAAGGCACCCTCACTGGAAATCGGTACGGAGAAAGAAGATGTATCCACAGGAACTTCCTCAACCCTAGGCGGCTCTGTAGGTTCATCCGGAATAGCCACAAACGGAGCCGGTGAACCGATATTAATCGGGATGATTCCCGGATCATCCATCACACCATCTGCGCTTGGTGCCTCATTCATCAACTCGTCCAATTCCGGTACAAAAATAGAAAAGCTCTCGCTGTCTAACATCTCAATTTGTGCCTCTGCCAATTTCTTAAACTGCAGACGATAATTTTCATAACTCTGTACGAGTTTGCGCACATGATTTCTGGTTTCCTCCAGCTCACGGTTCGCTCTCGCCTTAGTAATCTCTGCCTGTGCCTCTGCTTCACGGCGCAGAGATTCAATTTCTGCTTTCGCCTTACTGGACAATGCCTCTGCCTGTGCATTTGCCTGCGTCATAACAGAATTCGCCTGAGATTTAGCAGCCGCCTGCGTTTGAGATGAAGTTTGCTCTGCTAACACCAATGCCTTCTGCAGATTAGATTCCATCTTCTTATAGTACTGAATCCCCTCACTCAAAGAAGTGATTTTCTCCTTCAAGCTTTGATTCTCTCTAAACAACGCTTCATAACTGGCACGAATTTCTTCCAGAAAATCGTCCACGTCCTTTTTGTCGTATCCTCCTCCCATCTTTGATTTGAGTTCCCGATTTTGGATATCAATTGGTGTAAGCATATTCATACCTCCCTAAATGTATTGTTGAACTGTAATCTGGTATCGCCCCTTTTTGGATTGCGAACCCGTGTAGCGGAAACGATACTTTCCATGCCCACGAACAGATATGACATCTCCGTCCTGCAAAAGCTTAGCATTTTCAGTACAACATTTTCCATTGATATATATATTACCATCCCGGACCAACTGTAATCCCTGTGTGCGAGATGTGCGAATCGCAACTGCTATCACAGCATCCAGACGCAACGACGACACACTGCCCGAAATGTCTTTATATTTCTGTTCCCAATGCAACTGTCCCGGTTCTATCACCTCCGCAGTCACAGTAGTATGGCGGATTCTCGTTAAATCTGTCAAAAGTTCTGCCTTATTTGCCTTGCAAAAAACATACCCGACGGTAGCTTCCGCACCTGCAGTCCCTTCTTGTCTCACAAGAATATCGCCTATCTGGTCTCTTTCCAGACCTAAACCCATTATGGTTCCCAAATAATCACGATGGGATAAATCTTCCCCAAAGCGTCTGTTGACTGGTGCAATTCGCACACAACGCAATGGATAGCATTCTGTCAAAGGAATGTCGCTGTCTCTGTCCGGCAGGAAACAAAGAATCACCCTCTCTGCCTCCTCATAGCCGCCGTAAGCAGTAATCGGCAAAGCCTGTTCCGGTAAGTCCGAATACTGTTCTGCCACCGCCTGCCACGCCAAGGTCCGTCCCGCAAGTCCCGTGAATTCACTGTACATACAAATTCCTCTCTGGTATGCTACACGGCTTAATTCACAAAACCGCTTATATAAAAGCTGTTCTTCCTTCGTCTGATGCATGTGACTGATTAAAACTCCTTATGCAATGTAGGAATACTAAAGCCCTCTCCCTCTGCCATATTTTTAATGTAATCACCGGATATATCAATGCTCTTAGGTGAGAATACAAAAATATAGCGGGAAACCTGACGCATATTCCCCGAGATGGAAAAGATACATCCGGAGACAAAATCCATGATGCGCTGTTGCTCCATAATATCCATCCCCTCCAGATTGACAATAACCGGCTGCCCGTCTAACAGGATTTCACAAACCTGTTGGGATTCTCCAAAATTGCTGGGCTTGATAATGCAAACTTCTAATCCGTTTGGTGTTGTTCGAATCGGCACCACCTTGTTGGACGAAGTTCTAAAACTCGTGCGTTTTGGCGGGGAAACAGGCTCATCATACGATTCAGCCGCTGCCACCTCCTGCTTTGCAGCACGTTTTTCTTCACGACGTGAAGGACGTTCAGGACGTTCTTCCTCTACATCATTGTAGTCTTCGAAATATTCCTCATCATCATAGTCTTCATCATCTGGTGCGAGCTTGAACCAACTTAACATTTTGTCAATTCCTTTTGCCATTTCTCTACCTCATTTCTGCACAGCTTAGCCATACATATAATCTCAGTCCAAGAAAGTCTCAGACAGCGTAATTTCTCTCTCCGAAAATGCCTGTACCAACACGTACATGGGTTGCCCCTTCCTCCACGGCAACTTCATAATCATTGGTCATTCCCATTGAGAGAACATTCATATCAATATTATCAATGTTTTTGCTGCTAATGTCAACTGACAATTTATGTAATTTGCGAAAAATCCACCGATTTTCTTCTGAATTTTCTACAAATGGAGCAATTGTCATGAGTCCACACACATGAATTCGGGATAATTTTGCAATTTCCCGGACTAAATTTTCTGTTTCCTCCGGTTTTACACCAAATTTGGAATCTTCACCTGCCACATTCACTTCCACTAAAACTTCAGCCTGAACTTCACGTTTCTCACACTCCCGTTGAATGGCTTCTGCCAGATGCAGCGAATCCACAGAATGAATCAACGCAGCGCGCCCCACTACATATTTCACCTTATTTGTCTGTAAATGTCCGATAAAATGCCACTTCACATCTTTGGGCAGAGTATCATACTTTTCTTTCATCTCCTGGGCTTTATTCTCTCCGAATTCTTTTTTTCCTGCCGAAATTGCTTCTTCAATCATGGCAATTGGTTTCGTTTTGCTCACGGCAATCAGTGTGACATCCCCGGCATTCCGATTGCTGCGCTCACAGGCAGCCACAATATTATTCTCCACTTCCTGCAAATTTTCCCGTATCATCGCGCCTGTCCTCCTAATAGATGATTTCATTGGATTTAATGAGTTCCGGATTCAGAATAATATGGTCATATGTTGCTAAACCATACAATGTATTATTCTTTACAATGGTATACTCCTCATTTTCATACAGCTTGTCAATAATCTGGAAACGGCAGTACCCCTGATTACAGTTGTAAACCCCCTCCAGCTCCCTAATCTCCGTCAACTCCATAGATGAGCCATTTGCATCGCCCACCATGAGAATCACTGTTCCCGGCTCAAATAAGTCACCGTCTATATAAACCATACCACTGTCATCAATATAATACACTTCCGTTTTTTGGAACTGCGGACTGGCGGTACCATCCTTTGCAAACTTTCTCACAAATACACCGGTTCCGCCACCCCCCTCTACGCTGCCCTCCGTGAGGTAAGCCTTTGGAAAAACATAGCACTTCTTTTGAACAATGGAAGTCACCGGTATTTTCAACCCTTCTGCATGGTTAAACTCAATGTGTACATCCAGATAACGGTTCTCCAGATAACGAATCATATACTTATCAAAATCGAGTTTTGCATACCAATCTCCCTGACATGTGTAAGTCGTCACAGGTGCCGTTAATTGCAGATTGTCTTTTCGCAAGGTAACAGTAAGTTCTTTTTCATCTTTCACTTTATCGTATTGCTCGGTATTGAGCGGCAGCACAATTGACCAATTCTCACTGGCAATCAGCTTATAGATTGATGTATTTGCAGTCACTTCCGAGGAGGGACGCAGCTGCTCCCAATGGTCGGTGGCAGTCTCAAAATATTCTCTTTTCATTTTATCGTATGAGATTCCCTCCAGTCCGTCGGCACAAAAAGAGATTACCCCCGATTTTTTTGCCTTAAACACCTTAAAACTGGCGGAATCACCACCTTCCTTTTTTATCAACTGGTTCAAACGATCCGATAAGTTCACAGTAGACAACTGTAGAACAGTATTGTCTAAATCATATCGAAAATTAGTGACTTTATTATAATCTGACAGAGTAAAATCCTCCCGGAAATTGGATATGCTATCCCGGATTTCCTGGTTATCTTCATCTGATAATGTAACGTTTCCCGTATCCATATCAGAAAGTTTCTGTGTGATATCCCCTGTACGGTCCAAAGAATAAACATTGGTGCGAAGCCCTACTCGCGCGCCCTCACCTACATAGTAATTGACATATCCGCTCCCATCCGTCTTTACCAGCTGTTCATCGCGAATCACCATCCCTCGAATCGTTTCGTCATCGGCAATCTGTGTCTCTGTCACCTCGTAAATAGACAAATGTTCCTTTGTCAATGTCATGATAAAAATAAATATCAAATATGCGGAAAATATTACCAAAAGTATACCCAAAGCAGCAGACTGACGTCGTTTCATTGATATGACTTTGCCGGTTTCATTTTTTCTGCTCATGGGTTCACCTCCTTTGATAATTCCCTTCATTATAGACTTTTTTCTCATTTTTGTCCAGATTTACCGGTATGATGTCTATGTTTTCCCGGAAAAAATTTATTTTTTGTGGGATGCCTGTGTCCTGCTCCATGGCATGATATCCCCCAAATAATACAATATAGCCACTAACAGTGCTGCCAACGCTGTCATCACACCCGGCAAAAATCCCGGAGAGACATAGGAAATCGAAATCGTATGCTCACCGGCATCACAGTCAAATGTCATGAACGTGTCTGCAAATTTTTTTTGTTCTGTTTTTTTACCGTCGACACGAATGGTCCAACCATCATCATAGGGAATGGAAGTCATGACCCGCTGATTAGCCGCCAGTGCAATCGTACCCTCCAGTCTGCCGCCTTTATGCTTTGTCACCTGTAAACGGTTCTTTTGTAACTGATTCATCGTCTCCGTCACCATTGCCGTATTCATTTGGGCAATTTGTGTTTCCTGTAGACTGAGATCTTCCGCTCCCTGTGGCACCACAGTTATTGTGAGATTCGTGTTTGCCGGATAGTCTCCCAAAAACAGCACTCCGTTCGTTTCATTAGAAAAATAGTTCCCCACAAAACTGTCATTGACATACACATCCGCCCAATAGACATTGTACGCCTGCATATATAAATACAGCGGATTATCCGTAACCGTTGTTACGGAATAGGTCCAGCCGATTTCATCCTCTGTGACGGTATATGGCACATCCATAAAATATTCTTTCTGTTCACCGGTAATTGCGCTTACCAGCTGATTCTGATTGATAAAAGGACTGTCATCCTGCAGGGACACGGCATCCTCCATACCATTCGCCCCATACATAATGGAAAGCGCATTCTCATTTTCGTAAGAAGCGGTATCCGCATCCGTATCCTTTCGTTTTTGATATGTTCGTTCCACTGTCCTGTCGGCAATTACATATTTTACCGAAAAAAGATCATTTAAAAGCGGTGTAGCAAAATATCCGGAGTTCCAAAAGTATCCCTGTGAAATGCCCAAACTCCTGGTCAGACTGTTTACTGACGCATTAAAGGTTGAGGAATAGTGGGTCATTCCGTGATATCCCAACAGCATCGCATCGTTTTTTGAATATTCGTACCCTTGATTAATACGATAAAATCCTGTATCCTCCTTCCGGATATCATCCACAAGCGGCTTCGTCTTTTTCATAAAATCTGTATATTCCGTCATGGTTCCATAGGAAAATTCTCCATCCAGTCCTGCCAGAAGTTTTTTCCCGTTACCGCACATCTCCATAGCAGCAATCAGGATAACCAACCCACAAGCCACCGCACGAACAGATGGTTTGACCAGAAATCTCCATTTTCCAGCCTCGCACATGGTGCGAACCGCCGTATAGTTCAAGACAAAGCCGAAAAGAAATGCATACCTGTATGGAAACCAATTGGGATATTGGAAACCGTGCCATGCCATATCCAATGGAATATAACAAAAACTTACGGCAAATAATACCAAAAAGAAAGCTGCACCGATTTTTTCCCGCAGTTTGATATAATGCAAGAAAAAAAACAACACAGCCAGCAATAAAATGATATAACCACAATAAATTGCCGGTAATCCCCCATTGGTAATGCTGTCATAATTTCCGTTTGTGTATTTGCCAAACAGTTTCGCAAATTCAAAATTAGTCGTTGCATCCGGACGGTAGCTCACATCATTTCCGGATAATTTTCCCTGTAGCAAATCCTGAAAAGCACCGAATACAAACGGTGCCGAAAGTCCGACAGCCAATACACTATTAAAACCAAATACAAAAACCCTTTTTAACAATATTTTCCAATTATTCTTTGTCATTAGAGCTATAAAACGATAAAGCACAAACAATGCCGTAAAAATTCCAATCATGTAACCGGTATAGTAGTTACTCACAAACGAAAAAGTCAGGAAAATCAAATATTGCAATCCTTTTTTCCCGTCCAATATCTTCTCCGTCCCCATAATGATAAGTGGCAGCAGAATCACACCATCCAGCCACATGAGACTTAAAGAATATACCATATTATAAGACATCAGTGCATAGCAGACTACCGGAAGAAGTATCCAGTATGACAACTCTGCGTCCGCTTTCTTTGCCTGATATCCGACATAGATATAAAATGTTAAACCACAGAGTCCAATTTTCAATACTGTCAATACTTCAATGGCAATGGGTAATTTTTCCACCGGAAAAAAAAGCGTGATAAATGACAGAGGACTGGCTATATAATAAGTAAAAATGCCAATATAATTTCCTCCCATAGAACGTGACCATGAAAAAAACAGAGAATCATCTCTCGACAATGCATTTCGTAACGATGCAAAAAATTCTACATATTGAGTTTTCATGTCCATTATCAGCATGGATTTATCTCCAAAAGGATAGAATCCTCCGGAGTACAATATATAAATCATACATAATACCGGCAGCAAAAAGGAACTGCCTAAAACAATCCAGTCTTTTTTCTTCAAAATGCTCCCCCTCATCTTTCATGTGATGGATACCTTTTATAACGGACAATATTGTACCGAACTTTTTATTTTTTTTCAATGAAATTATTTGCATAAATTTCTGAATTAGGGAAATACTTTGAATAACCGATAACAAGAAATTGGTAATTTATTGGGAGGGTAAACCATGAAAACATTAGATTATATTTTGCTTACACTGGTTATCATTGGTGCCATTAACTGGGGACTGATTGGATTTTTACAATTCGATCTGGTTCGCGTACTCTTTGGTAATATGAGTATGTTTTCCCGCATTATCTATGCGGCAGTGGGTATCGGTGGATTATATGCCATCAGTTATTATGGCAGAATCCGCTCACAGGCGTAAGCAAAACAACAGACACCCTTTTGTATTTTATTACAGGTGTCAAAGGTGTGCTTTTGCACCAACTGTACACAATGTGTGGCGTCACAGGATAGTCTGTAACGCCACACATTTGTTTTAGTATGGTTCTAATCATTCAAATAACAAATCACTTAATATACTCCAATAATTTATTCATTTGTAAATACAGACTTTCTCCACCGGCTGCATGCAAAACCACAGAAATATATCCATCTCCTTTTGCATCCTTGGAATACAATATCAAGCAGGAGCCGGCTTTTTGTGTCGTGCCGGTCTTTCCACCTACAACGGTAATTCCCTTTGGCGCTCTGGCTGTTCCAATCAGATAGCGGTCTGTGGAGGGAAATGTTTTCTTCTGCTTTTTTCCGGCTTTGTCAGTATAAGACGCATTATAACTCGCCTTATGGATTGCATCCATAAATGTATCATATTGCAGTAATTCGTGAAATACCAAATACAGGTCATACACTGTCGTGTAATGTTCATCATTATGCAGACCATGCGGATTTACAAAATGCGAGCCCGAAGCTCCTAAATCCTGTACTTCCCGGTTCATCATATCAGCAAAGCCTTCCACACTGCCGCCGATATGCTCCGCTATGGCAACACCGGCATCATTGCCGGAATATACCAAAAAGCTGTACAATAAATCTTTCAGGACGATTTTATCCCCCTCCTGAAAGCCACAGAGTTTCGCACCGGGCTCCGTAATATTAGCAGCATTATGGCTGAATGTTACAGTATCCTCTAAATTACCGTATTTTAAGGTTACTAATGCAGTCACAATTTTGGTAATGCTGGCAGGATACATTTTTTTATATATCTTTTTGGAAAACAGCATCGTCTGAGTAGTATCGTTGACAATCATCGACGCTCCCGCTGTCATAACACTGTCACTGTCTGCCTTTGACTGCCCGTTTTTCGGTATTACACAAATATCTTTGGAGAGATACTCTTGTTCATATTTTTTTTCGCTATTTGTTATCGTACTCTGCATCTGAGGACGATAGTTCAAAGGACTGGTGTTTGCACCGCATCCGGTCACCAGTATGACAGATAAAGCTATACATAAAACAAACGGTATTACGCTTCCCCTTTTCATCATATGAGTCTCCATTCTAATCCCTATTTTCGGGATATGACATATCCGGTACTGTGGATAATCATTCTACCAACCCTTCTTTTTTCAGTACCTCACGCCACTCTAAATCACCCCGCTCAAGCGCTTTTACCAACAGCTCTGCCGTTGCCAGATTCGTAGCAAACGGGATATTATATGTGTCACACAAGTGTATGACATTGTTCACGTCCGGCTCATGGGACTTTGGCGACAGCGGATCTCTCAAAAAAATCACCATATCCACCTGATTATGTTCAATCTGTGAAGCTAACTGCTGCTCCCCGCCCAAGTGACCCGCTAAATACTTATGGACCGTCAGATTGGTAACTTCTTCAATGAGACGCCCTGTGGTCCCTGTTGCATATATATCATGCTTGCTCAATATGCCGCGATATGCAATGGCAAAATTTTGCATTAATATCTTTTTAGCATCATGTGCTATCAACCCAATATTCATTATCTTCTCCCATCTTACACCCCATAAATCCCCCTGTTTACGGTAACAAAATCCTCCTATTCTCTATGATTCAGCTATAGCTCTAAATCCACGTCAATACTACGGTCTGCATCACGTCCATACATATTTCGCATGGAAAATCCTCCCTTACTGGATTTCGCAGGCTGTATTGCAATATTCATGATCAGCCCAATTCCAATCATGGATGACAACATGGAACTGAGACCATTACTTAAAAACGGTAACGGCAATCCCGTATTCGGAAAGATAAACGTTGCCACACTAATATTTGTAAACACCTGAAACATATACATAGATGCCACGCCAACTGCAATCATTTTCCCCAAAAAATCCTGCGCCTTGCGTGCCACGCTAAAACATTTAAAAATTACAATTGCCAGTAATAGTAAAATCAGACAGCAGCCTAAAAATCCGAATTCTTCTCCGATTACTGACCAGATAAAATCACTTTCCCGCACAGCCACACTACTGTAATCTCTCCCCGCTTTAGCACTTCCGCCATCTTGAAGGAATTTCCCATAAATTTTCCCTGAAGCAATAGAACGGATAGAATGCAGCTGTTGGAAATTATATCGTTCCGCATCCGGATAGGTGCTTGGATACAGCCACGACATGATACGATTATAATGATAACCATGAATCAGTTTATTGTCAGGCTGTTGGATATACCAAAAGCCCACGATACCGGCAGGAATTGCCAGCAGTATGATCGGTACAATGATACGATATGAAATCCCCGCTGCAAATAACATTACCACCATGAAAAATGCCATGACAAGACTGGAACTCAAATCCGGCTGTCTCATAACAATCATCAGGGGTACCAATGTAAGTCCTAGCACAATAAGCATCGTTCGTATCTGATACATCTTTGTCTGACGCTTCGTAAGTACCACTGCCAATACCAGAATCAGAATAATCTTCATCAACTCCGTAGGTTGGAATGTAGGAAGTCCGCGGAAACTGATCCATCTTCGGGCATCCGTTCCGTTATTATCACCCAGCGAAGTATAGGTTGCTGCAACCAATGCCACACCTACTATATAATACAAACCGGTCAACTGACAGATAAAATGGTAATCCAATACTGACAGAATCAATATAACAAGCAATCCCATACAAATACCCATTATCTGACCCTTCATATACTGCGTTCCATTTTCTTCGCCTCCGGCAAGACGCACCGCAACAGCACTGATGGAACATAAAATCACCACAACCCCTAACAAAGATACGTTATACCGTTTCCAGTCATATTGTTTGATACGATTTATCATAACATTAATCCCCCATGCCACACTGACCGCAGCATAAATTTCCTAATTATTTTCGGAAATTTCTGGACCCCTTAATCGGAATGTTGGCTAAAAGCGCATTTACTGTCTCCGAGCCCACTTCCGTTTTTGCCACTTTAATATCTAATTCATCCGTATCAATATCCACATATTTGGATATCACCTGAATAATATCGTTCTTCATCTGCTCCATCAATTCCGGAGAACAAACAGCGCGGTCTGAAGTAATGGCAACCTTCAATCGGCTCTTAGCAATGTCACTGCTGGAGCCCTGTCCTTTAAAAAAATTGGTAAATAAACTCATATTAAATCCTCCATGCCGCCTTTTAAGCGGTATATCACATAATGTGAACTGTATTATTTTTTAAACATGGATTTTAATTTCTGGAAAAATCCTCTGGTTGCCTCTAAATCCAAATAAGGAACATCCTCACCAAGAATCCGATGACATATATTCATATATGCCTGTCCCGCCATACTGTCTTTTCCCACCAACGGCTCACCCTGGTTGGTAGAGATAACGATATTTTCGTCATCCGGCACAACACCAATCAAATCTACCGCAAGTATTTCCACAACATCATCGCTGGACATCATGTTGCCCTCTTTCACCATATCTGTACGCAGACGATTGACTACCAAATGGGTGGAACCGATCTCATTAGCCTCTAAAAGACCGATAATACGATCTGCATCTCTGACTGCAGACACTTCAGGCGTAGTAACCACCAAAGCTCTGTCTGCACCGGCAATGGCATTCTTAAAGCCCTGCTCGATTCCTGCCGGACAATCCATCAATATGTAATCGAATTCATCTCTTAAATCATCGGCAAGCTTTTTCATTTGCTCCGGCGTCACTGCAGTCTTATCTTTCGTCTGGGCAGACGGCAGCAAATACAGATTTTGGTAACGCTTGTCCTTGATCAAAGCCTGCTTAATACGGCAATTGTTCTCAACAACGTCCACCAGATTGTATACAATGCGGTTTTCAAGACCCATAACCACATCCAGATTACGCAGTCCTATATCAGTGTCAATCAATACTACTTTCTTGCCTAACATAGCAAGACCGCTTCCTACATTTGCCGTTGTAGTTGTCTTGCCAACACCACCCTTTCCGGATGTAATTACAATTACTTCACCCATGGTTTACCTCATTTCTGCATACGCCTCTTAATTATCATTTCAATATTTAGCCCCGAAGGGGTTTTTGGCACCTAAGCTAAAAATTCGCTTCCTCATTTGTGTCGCGTATGCTGACACAAATACGCAAATTTAATTGTACCAAAAAATGGAAATTAAATCTATAGTTTTTTTTTAATAGTATTTTCTTATAGTCGAATATCCCCTAAAACATCCTTATCTAAAGGCTCAATATATATATTTCCATCCTCCCAAAAAGCAATTTTGGTTTCTTTCACTTTCTTTTTTACCTTTTTATCCGAAGAACGGGCAATGGTATCAGCAATCCGGATTTGCATGGGATCCATATCCAATGCCACAACGAAGGCATCGGTATTTCCTGCTGAACCGGCATATACATTTCCCTTTAGGTTGCCTAGGATAATGACATTTCCTTTGGAAATCACTTTGGCACCCGCATTTACATCCCCCATAATGATAATGCTTGTCTCAACATCCAGCACTTGCCCGGAGCGCAGATTTCCTTTAAAAAACTGTCCGGTGCTGTAATCCATCTCCTCTTTCTTGCGCTCCAATGTACTTTTAAACGCATTTTCCAATGTGGCATCTTCTTCCATAATACACACTATCGACAGTTTACAGTTTTCATGGATGATATCCACCAGCTCCATCTGTTCTTCATCTGTCAATTCTTTCCCTTGAAAAGTGATTGCCTTTGCCGCCTCTCCAAGAAAATCTGCGGATTCCTTGAATTTCTTAGCCACAGCCTCCTTCAACACCACAAAGTCTGCTTTTTCATTGAGCACCAGGATGATTCCGGATTTCGTCCCCTTGATTGTAACTTTTTCTTTCATATTTTCCTCCATTCAAAACCGCATAGCAGCATTATTTGTGTAATGGCAGATGCCTGCAGCAACACACAAACGAGCGGTTAATCTGTATGTGTTGTATTGGATTCCGGCATCTTTACTTTACCGGATACCTTTTTCTTATTTTTGTCAAAATAATATTTATATACATCTCTCGCTGTCTGAGCAGCATTGGAAGAAGTATATCCGTTAGGGATTACACAGGTCACGGAAATCTCCGGTTTTTCATAGGGTGCATAGGAAATAAAATATGCATGGTTGGCATGCCATTCATTCTGCTGGGCTGTACCCGTCTTCCCTGCCACCTGTACTTCCATATTGGCAAACATGGAACTGATGGAGCTTTTACTGCCGCTTACCACACGATACATTCCGTCATGAACGGCATTCCATGTTGATTTTGCGATTTTAACTTTATTGCGAACCTTCGCCTTATTGTCTAATACCACGGAGCCCTCCACATCCTTCACCTGATCTACCAGTGTGAGGTTGTAACAGGTTCCGTTATTAGCAATGGTGGTTACATATCGTGACAACTGAATCGGTGCATAACTATGAGTTGCCTGTCCGATTGCCGAACGAACTGCATCTGTTTTGGAAAAGTTCGGCTCACTCTCTGTCAATTCAACACCGGATGTTTCTGTCAGACCAAACATATCAGCATATTTTTTCAGTCTCGCTAACCCCTTGTCATTGTTTACCTGTCCGTGCACCAGACCACTGAGGCGATATCCCATCTCATAGAAAAAGTAGTTGCAGGACACTTCAATCGCCCCGGGGACATTGACGTTTCCATGAGAAGAATTGCTCCAGCAATGTGGAGACGGATTGATTTTATCAAATTCCACCTTATCCAGTACACTCTGTGACGTGTTGATGATTCCCTCCTCCAAAGCGGTAACGGAGGAAACAATCTTAAACGTAGAGCCGGGGGCAATCTTTTGCTGAGTCGGGCGGTTTAACAGCGGTGAAGATGTATTCTGCGTCAAATAGGAATAGAAATAATCAGAATCCACCTGATTTGCCATCTTGTTGTTGTCATAGCTCGGATAGGACACCATCGCTTTGACATCGCCTGTATTGATATCCGTCACAACCAGAGAACCGGAGCAGGGATCTAATCCCAATTGTCCCGGAGTGATTTCCAGCTTGCGGATTTTTTTGGTCAAAAAGGAATACGGTGTTATCATGCCCAGCTTAACATTGCGGTACTCATCTGCATTATACTTAATATCACCCTGATCAAACAAGAGCAGACAGCAATCGATACCGGAAATCTCATAATGATAAATCAGATAACTGTATACCATTTTGATAAAAGTAGTATCATCCTCTAACAATTTTAAGCCATAATTCACTAATTTTCCATATATTTCTTCTGTACTGTAATATTCAGCACCGATTTTCAACACACTCAAATCCACCCAGTTTTCCGAAATCGCATACTGTAAGTATGTGCTCAGACTGATTTTATCATTCAGATAATCTTTATAGGTGCTATCGGAAGTGTCTATCTCCTCCGTTAATATCAGTCCTTCCTCTTTCAATGCCGTATAGAAATACGACATAAAATCCTCCATATCATCCGAAAGAGACTTAGCGGTCACTTTACTGTCCGCTGCCAGATACCCTTTCATCCGTTTTATGATACGCTTTGACTTCGTTTTATATTTTTTATGTGTTATTTTCTCCAGAGAGGAGGCATCTTTTTCTGTAAATCGTGTCACATCAATCACATTATTTTGAATCAATGCATTATACACATCAAATATGGGGATACGGATATCTGAGGCGGAATGTCCTCTCGTACCCGCATTGGAGCCATTGCTGATTTTAGAAAGTAAAATACCGGCAATATGCTCTTCTAACAAATCATAACACTCTTTTTGCAGATTGGCATCTATAGTAAGATATAAATCATTTCCTGCCACCGGGTCAACTTTTTCCGTCACATCGAGAACACGGCTTGTACCGCTGTTGATCACCAGTTTTTCATTGCCTTTCGTACCGCGCAGATATTCTTCAAAACTGCTCTCAATACCGGATATTCCTATCTGATCGGAAACCGTATAATTGGAATTGGGATCCTCCACTGCCAGCTCGTCCAGACGTTCTGTAGTGACATTTCCCGTATACCCTAAAATATGTGCAAAATACTTACTGTTTTTGTATACACGTGTAGTATCATCCGAGATATCCACCCCCGGCAAATCCACGCTGTTTTCTTTTATCGCTGCCACTGTCACATCATCGACATTGCTTGCCAATGTAATCGTTTCATACATTTTGAATCGATTCATAAACATGGCATACCGTACTGCCATAATATTCAGTGCCGTATCCTCGTCATATTTATCGTCTATCATGAATCTTGGACTGTTAATATCATCATCATAACGCAGAAATTCAAACATATCACTTGCACTGGTATCCCTCTGCTCCTGCGTCAGCTCCTCCACCTGTTTTGCCGAAAATACTTCCTTTTTGAAACGCAGCAAGGCGTTGCCGGACAAGGTGTATTCAAAATTTCCCTTTTTATTTTTTTGTATATAAAACTCCACAGAAAGACTGCCACCATTTTTCTCAATAATCTGCAGCAGCCGATATATCATATCATTCTTTTCTTCGTTAGAAAGTCCTTTTGTCTTTTCATTCTCCTCAAAAACCACATTGTGAGAAAGCTCATTATAGGCGAGAAGTTTGCCGTTGCAATCGTAAATATTCCCTCTGGTTGCACGGATTTCCCTCGTTCTTGTAGTCTGCTGCTCGGATTCCTTGGCGTATGCATCCCCCTCAACAATCTGCAATTGAAACAACCTGTTTACCAGCATAGCAAACAGAATCACATATACTACCAAAATCGGTACCAACCTGATTTCCATAAACATCTGCAAGTAATGTTTGATTGTCTCACGCATTACGCCGGTTCACCTCCTATCCTTCCAGCGGCTTTTTCGGTTTTAACGGCACCTCCATTGGCGGATTGACCTTCGAGTCCAGCCATCGTATAAAATAAAACAATACAGAGCCCACTAATACCGTATATATCATCTCCGGCAAAATCACACTACGAATGTAGAATAATATATGCAATCTGCCTCGAAGCAAAAAGTTACACACATAATACATAAACCCATATAAAAAATCGCTGACTGCCACTGCTACCATTGGTACTGCAAAATCATCGTCAAAATATAATTTGCTTCCGGTGCCGCATAAATATCCGACTACCGAATAAATCAATATTCCAACACCGATAACATTGCCATATAATAAATCCACCAGCAGCCCACTGATGACGCCTGCAAAAAGCCCTCCGCGCCTGCCGTACATCAGTCCCGATGCCACGGTCACCACCAAAATCAGATTAGGCACCATATGGGCAATCTGCAAGTATGTGAACAGTGTGGTTTGCAGCAAAAAGCAAACAACCAACAACAGAAAAACACACAAATAACGTTTCACTCCAACATCTCCTTTAATTCTTGTGAATTTTTCACTTGTGTAATCACTAACACCATATCCAGCTTACGAAAGTCCGCTGCCGGTGTCAAATATGCTGTCTGTGTAAGGTTTGAGGCATCCATTTGTAAATTATTTACATAACCGATCAAAATGCCCGGCAAATATTTATCACTAATCTGAGATGTAACCACCTCATAGCCATCTTTTACCTTAGCATTTCCCGATATGCTGCTCACCTCGATGACACCATCGTTCATCAACTGCAGATTTCCGCTGACAATGCAACTGTCCGATGTCTTTAAAAATGTTCCGTACACATTGCTGTCATCGTCAATGATGGAGCGTACTGTAGAATAGGATTTCTTAACATCCGTAATAATTCCAACCAGACCGTCTCCTGCCATCACATTCATATTAACTGCAAGTCCGTCATCTGAGCCTTTATCAATAATAAAAGTATTGTACCAGTTATCCGGATCACTGCTTATTACTCGGGCAGCCACTTTAGGATATCCCGCATACTGCTCATCTAAATCATACAATTTCCGGAAATCATCCAATTCGTATTTATCCTGTTGTAACAGTTTATTTTCCGTAGACAACTCGTCCAGCTTTTTTTGCAGTTCCTCATTTTCCTTGACCAGTTTCTTTACAGTATTCACATATTTCATCTGATCGGAAAGTTTTCTGCCTATCGTATTAATCCCTTTCTGCATAGGGGTTATTATATTTCCCACTGCAGATTGTACTGGTGCCATCTTTTCCTTGAAACGAAATGAAACAACAATTAATAATACGCTTATGACGACAATCAAAATCAATATATATTTTGGATCAATTGTAATTTTGGTCTTTTTGCGCATTTCACTAATCCTTCCTGCTTCCCCAAAAATATATGTCTGTATCTATGGAGATAAAGTTTCGCCTGCAAAGCTTTCCGGTTATTTCATCAATGTCACATATTTCGATGCAATTTTACTGTGCTCAGACAGATACCCCAACCCTGACACAGCTGTCTCCTGAGGCTTGGCAGCCAAATTCACCCTGACGGCAGTTTCCTGCTCAATCAGCCGACTCAGACCCTGAATCCGCGAAGAACCACCTGTGAGATAGATTCCCCGCTCTCGAATGTCTGTGGAAATTTCCGGTGGCGTATGCTCCAACATAGAGCGCACCTGCACGGCAATATCATCAAAAAATTGTGCTACTAATGGTGATATCTGAGCACTGGTAAGGACAATCTCACCCGGCAGTCCTCTTAACATATCTCTGCCCACCACTTGCATCATTTTGTCCATCGGTACAGCAGCAACAAGTTCTTTTTTTACCTGTTCTGCTGTACGGTTGCCAATCAAAAAATTATACTCCTTGCGGATATAGTTGCGAATGGTGTTATCCAAATCATTCCCGCCATATGGTAAAAGTCGGGTCACCACAATTCCACCTAGAGACAGGACGGTTATTTCTGTAGTGTCGGCTCCCACATCCACCAGAAGAATGCCCCGCGCCTTTTCTAAGTTAATCCCTAAACCGTAAACATTTGCCACGGGTTTATCCACGAGAAATACCCGTTTGGGTTTTGTCTCTCCCTCAGAAATAATCTGAGAATATGCCTTCTTTTTCACATCTGTAATATCTGCCGGCACTGCCAGATAATACTCGCATCCTTTGATTTTCTTTTTGCCGGAAAGGGTCATATTCATATAATCCCACAGAGCAATCATATCCTTCATATGAGCAATCACTCCATGGCTGAGAGGAAAAGATACGTGAATGCTTGGCGGCTCTTTCTCATACATTTCATATGCCGTCTCGCCAATGGCAATGGGTTTGTTCTCCTTGCCGATAGTAGATACGACATTACGCTCCGACAATATGATTCCTTTTCCTTTTTTATATATTTTTATTGTTCCAGTCCCAAAATCGATACCATACGTCTTTTGTGCCATGGAAATTCTCTCCTCTCCATCCCCTGGAATTATTTTGCGGGTTTACACTTCGCTGTCAGGATATTTCAGATAACCACCTTCCCTAAAACTGACATATCGGTTATCTCCGATCACAATATGGTCTATCAAAGGAATACCAATAAGCCTGCCTGTCTCCATAATCCTTCTGGTCGCCACATGATCATCCCTGCTGGGAGTAGGGTCCCCCGATGGATGATTGTGTAACAGCAAAATGGATACTGCCTTGTATTTCAATGCATTATAATACACTTCCCTGGGTGCCGCCATGGATGCATTAAAAGTGCCACTTGACAATTCAATATCCCGTTTCACGGCATTCTTACCGTCCAGTATCAGCAGACGCACCTGCTCCGTTTCCAGAAAACGCATACTCATATATGCAGCAGCCACCCGCTCAGGATCGTCACAAATCAGAGCGGACACATCCATACAGGAACGCATCATACGCCTCGTAATTTCAGTAAGACACTGCAACTGAACAGATTTCACCATGCCAATACCGCGGATTTCCTGAAGCTGCTCCTGCGACATTTGAAAAAGACCACCTATCGTCTTTTCCGGCACCCGCATCAGCACCTGCCTTGCAAGTTCTGTGGAACACATTCCACCACTACCTGTGCGGATAATCACCGCCAGCAGTTCTGCGTCAGATAAGACGGATGGTCCGAATTCCGCACATTTTTCATACGGTCTCTCTGAAACAGGTAATTCCTTCATTGTTATTATATTTTCTCCCATATTCCCTCCTGTTTCCAGAAGGCTCCCCGTTTACACTCTCTTTCGATAATGCATTTTTACTTTTGCATCATTACATTTCATCATAGCATAATTTACCATTTTTGTATAGAACAGAAGACGAAAAAACGAATGACAATTTCGTGAACATTCGACAAAGTATCTGATATACATAATTCCTGTATACATTTTTTATCAAAGAGATTCTTTGCATATTTGCACAAGCACCGCCTCATTCTACTGCGGTAGAACGACCAATCCTTCCCTTATCAGATACTCTAAAGACATGGTGATTCCAAATCTGGCATGATACCATGTTAATCCCCCCTGGAAATATACCGCATAGGGCGGCTCAATCGGTCCGTCTGCACTCAGCTCAATGGAAGAACCCTGCACGAAAGCACCAGCCGCCATAATGACATCACTGTGGTATCCCGGCATGGCATAAGGTTCCGGTGCCACATGACTGTCCACCGGAGAGCCAGCCTGTATTCCCTTGCAAAATGCAATCACAGCCTCCGGAGAACCTAATGTCACTGCCTGAATGATATCATGACGGGGCTCTCCCCCATCCGGCACCACCGAAAACCCGAGACGCTCATATACATTTGCAGCAAAGACAGCACCTTTCAATGCTCCGGCAGTCACTGTAGGCGACAGGAAAAATCCCTGAAAAAATGACTGATTCATTCCCAGCGTAGCTCCTACCTCCTTGCCAAGTCCCGGTGCTGTCAGACGACTGGCACACAACTCCACAAGACTCTCTTTTCCCACGATATAACCGCCAATAGGCGCCAAACCGCCTCCCGGATTTTTTATAAGAGAGCCGACACACAAATCCGCTCCCACCTGCGTAGGCTCTATCGTTTCCACAAATTCCCCGTAACAGTTATCTACCATACAGATAACGTCCGGTTTTACGGATTTGATAAAAGAAATCAATTCCCCAATGCGTTTCACGGACAAGGTCGGTCTTGGGTCATATCCCTTGGAGCGTTGAATCGTCACTAATTTTGTTTTATCATGAATAGCCTGTCGAATTTTCTCGAAATCGAACCCGCCATCGGACAGTAAATCCACCTGTCTATAAGATATCCCAAACTCTTTTAGTGAGCCTGGAGGATTGACCTCCCGGGTCCCAATCACTCCCTCCAACGTGTCATAGGGTCTTCCCACCGGGGATAACAGTTCATCTCCGGGACGCAAAATTGCAGATAACGCCACCGTGAGGGCATGGGTTCCGCATGTAATCTGCGGTCGCACCAGCGCAGCCTCCGCACCAAAAACAGAGGCATAGACTGCCTCCAGAGTTTCCCGTCCCAAATCATCATATCCGTATCCGGTGGATGTCTCAAAACAGGCAGCACTCACCCGGTTATCCTGCATCCCACGCAGCACCTTTATCTGATTGTATTCCGCTATTTTATCAATTTCTGCAAACCGCTCCCGCAAACCTTCTGCGATACTATCACAAAAGTCAAACACCTCCGGTGATACTCCGGCTGCAACATACTGTTCTTTCAATTCTTTCATGGTATTCCTCATTCTAATTTTTTAGTTTCAACTGTAAGTCCGACAGGCAATATTCCAGCAATTCATTTTCATCGGAAAAGCGTTCCTTTTCCAGCCAAATCACATCCCGCTCCCTGCGAAACCACGTAAACTGCCGTTTTGCAAAATGTCTGGTCTCACGTTTAATCCTCTCAAAAGCCTCTTCCATAGTACTTTCTCCTGCCAGAGCCTGAATGACTTCCTTATAGCCAAGCCCCTGCATGGACACCATGTCCGGTGTACAACCCATATCCAGTAATTTTTTTACCTCCTCTACCAACCCGGCTTCACGCATGGCGTCTACCCGTAAGTTAATCCGGGAATACAACTCCTCCCGTGGCAGACTTAACACATAATAGCGAAACCGGTATGGGGATTCCTTTTGCCGCTCCATGGCATTATGAGTCGAAATTTGTCTGCCTGTCTGGTGGTAATATTCCAGTGCCCGGATGACTCGCTTTACATTATTGGGATGAATCTCCTCCGCCGCCTCCGGATCTATCTTAGCCAGCTTGGCATGCAGTACATATGCCCCCTCTTTATCGGCTATCTGCTGTAGTTCCTGACGATACGCAGTGTCTGTTTCCGTTTCCGTAAAAGAAATATCATACAGCACAGACTGGATATAAAACCCGGTTCCCCCAACGAGAATCGGAATATTTCCCCGCCTGTAAATTTCCTGTATAGCCTGTTTACATTTTTCCTGAAAGAGCATGACATTAAAACTTTCAGTCGGCTCCAGTATATCAATTAAATGGTGCGGTATGCCGTCCATTTCTTCTTTGGCTATCTTGGCTGTACCAATGTCCATATGACGATACACCTGCATGGAATCCGCAGAAATAATTTCTCCGCCTATCTCCTTTGCCAATTTGACGGAAAGAGATGTTTTTCCCACCGCAGTCGGTCCGGTTAAAATAATCAATGGCGGCATATTCTCCATGGTATACAGTCTGTTTTCCTGCCCGGTCATAATACTCTCCATTTCTGTTTTCCAATGTATTTTTATTTTTCCCGTTTTTTAGATTCTAATAATTATTTTTCACAGCTAAACGTAAAACAATCCAACTTCCCCATATTTATACGATACGCTTAAATTTCTTTTCCAACTCCCGTTTGGTCATGCGAATCATTGTCGGTCTTCCATGTGGACAATGATATGGGTTCTCCAGTGTCATAAGCTCCCGCAGTAATTCCTCTGCCTGCATGGCATTTATTTCCTGATTTCCTTTTACCGCAGCTTTACACGACATAGATGCCACTTTATCTAACAAAACTTCCGGCGTCTTGCCTCCATGCTCCTGCGATAACATTGCCAGTGCCTCCATTAACAGAGAGTCTGTTTCCACCGCAGGCAGATGTGCCGGCACTCCACTCACGGCATATTCTTTACCGCCAAAGGGCTCAATTTGAAATCCCAGCGTTTCCAATAGTTCTCCATGTTCTGAAAGTGCCTGTTCCTCCTGCATGGATAATGTCAACAAAATCGGCGGCTGTACCATCTGTGTCATCGGTTCCTTTTCCTGAAGCTGTTTCATAAACCTCTCGTACAATACCTTTTCATGAGCCGCATGCTGGTCAACCAGATACATGGAATCCTCATACTGCAACACCCAATAGGTGGAAAACACCTGCCCTACAATGCGCAGCTCCTTCAAGGACTCACCGGAAAGTTCCTCCTCAAAAAGAGATTGCTGTACGGGTTTTCCGGAAGGCATGGAGGACGTCGTTTTAATTTCCCCGTCACCTTCTACCTTACCGTAAGGGGGAGCCTGCTCCTTCAGCCTGCCTGAAGTGGATATCACATCGGCTGAGAGTACTCCCTGTTCCTTAAAGATATCCTTAGTCTCATTTTTCACAGCAGTATCATGTTGTAAAGCCGGCTGTTCATCCTGCAGTTGTGCCGCTTGTGTCTGTTGTTTCGGCAACGACTCTGATTGTAGCTGTATTTCTGACGATGGCTGTATCGGTTTTTCTCCGAGATTATTTTTCCGAGTCTCTCTTCTGTTTTTCTCAAAAAATTCCGCTCCCCGCTCCTGTTTTACCGGCTTTTTCACCTCAGAATGCAGAGACACATCCGGAATGAGTTCCCGCTGCTTTAATGCCTCCGACAAAGCGTGATATATGCTCTGGAATATTTCCTTTTCCCGAGTAAAACGGATTTCCATCTTCTGGGGATGGACATTCACATCAATATATGCCGGCTCAATGGTCAGATGCAATACAGTAAACGGATACCGGTGCTGCATGGAGTACGGTGCATACGCCTCCTCAATGGCACGGTGAATCACATTGCTGCGAATGTAACGACCGTTGATAAAATAGTTCATAAAATTACGGTTTCCACGGGAAATCACAGGTTTCCCCAGGAAGCCGTCCACTTTGCAAAACACTTCTTCACGGTGTATTTCAATTAAATTGGAGGCAATATCCCTGCCGTATATGGGATAAATGGTATCTTTCAGATTGCCGTTTCCCGGCGTGGTAAGCTTTGTCTGATTTTGTGCTATATAGCGGAAAGCCACCTCCGGATGGGATAACGCCAGACGTTCCAATACCGTACCGATGTATCCTGCCTCTGTAGGTGGTGTCTTTAAGAATTTTAGTCTCGCCGGCGTATTGTAAAATAAATTCCGCACGATGAACGTGGTACCCTCCGGACATCCCACTGCCTCCAATGTCTTTTCTTCCCCTCCATGGATGACATAGCGGCTGCCCATTAGGGCTTCTCTTGTTTTCGTCACCATTTCCAACTGGGAAACCGCTGCCACACTGGCAAGTGCCTCCCCTCGAAAGCCCAGGCTGGACACTTCAAGCAAATCCTCCACGCCTCCTATTTTACTGGTAGCATGCGGTGTAAACGCCAGAGGAATGTCTTCTTTGGCAATACCGGAGCCATTATCGGTAATGCGAATCAAGCTTTTTCCGCCGTCTTTAATCTCCACCGTAACAGCATTTGCCTCAGCATCAATGGCATTCTCCACCAGCTCCTTGACAACAGCCATGGGGCGTTCTACCACTTCACCTGCCGCAATCTGATTTATCGTCTCTTGGTCTAAGACATGTATCTTCGGCATCACAAACCTCCTACATCATCATGCCGCTGCTTCAATCAGCGGCTCAAAATAATGAAAAACGCTGCTTTTGCGTTTTTCCTGTACGAAAGCGTAATCATTCTTAGAGACGTTTTTTGTCTCTTTAGAATGATTTTTCGTACTACATTCTATCTTTCAGTTTCATCTGCATACGGTACAAAATGTTCATGGCATCAATGGGTGTGGTGGCTGACAAATCCAAATCATGCAGCTCCACGATAATATCATCCATCTTAATATTCGTGTTGGATATGTCAAAGAGGGAAAGCTGCTCCATATCCTCATTCCTTTTCTTTCCGCGCCTTTTAGAGGACTGCTGCTCTACACCATAAGGATACTCCGGAAGTTCCTCTTCAACATCTACCTCAATATCCCGAACCTTGCCTGTAATGTCATTATCCGAAAGCTGCTCCGCCAATTCGTTAGCACGTTCCAGTACTGATTCCGGTACACCGGCCAGTTTTGCCACCTGAATACCGTAACTGCGGTCGGCACCCCCCTTGACAATTTTTCGCAGGAATACAATGTCTTCTCCCTGCTCTTTCACGGCAATACAGTAATTATCCACGCTGGGCAGTTTGCCCTCCAGTTCGGTTAATTCGTGATAATGAGTGGCAAATAACGTCTTCGCACCTAATAGCTTTGTATTGGCAATATGCTCTATAACCGCCCATGCAATACTAAGACCGTCAAAAGTGCTGGTACCCCTGCCGATTTCATCCAATATAATCAGGCTATTCTTCGTGGCATTCCGCAAAATATTGGCAACCTCCGTCATTTCCACCATGAAAGTACTCTGCCCACTGGCAAGGTCATCAGATGCTCCCACACGGGTAAAAATCCTGTCCACAATACCGATGGTGGCCGACTGTGCCGGCACGAAAGAGCCAATCTGTGCCATCAGTACGATGAGTGCCGTCTGACGCATATACGTGGATTTACCCGCCATGTTTGGTCCGGTGATAATGGCAATGCGATGATTTTGGACATCCAGCTCCGTATCATTTGCCACAAACATATCATTTTTTATCATTTTTTCCACCACAGGATGCCGTCCGTTTTTGATGGAAACAGAGCCGGTGTTCGTCACATTGGGACGCACATACTGATTCTGCTCCGCCACTACCGCCAGAGAAACAAACATATCCACGGCAGCAATGATTTTTGCCACAGACTGCACTCTGCCGATTTCCTCATAAATACGCTCCCTCACACGGCAGAATACATCGTACTCCAGATTGTTAAGCTTGTCCTCCGCCCCCAGAATCGTATCTTCTAGTTCTTTTAATTTCGGTGTGGTATACCGCTCGGCATTGGCGAGGGTCTGCTTTCTCGTCCACTCCTCCGGCACCAGGTCTTTATAGGAATTGGTCACTTCCAAATAATAGCCAAACACTTTATTGAACTTTATGCGCAAATTTTTAATTCCCGTGCGCTCCTTTTCCGTCTCCTGCAACTCAGCAAGCCATTGTTTCCCGTCACGTTTTGCCGCCCGGAGCGTATCAATTTCCGAATCGTAACCATCACGGATGATGCCTCCCTCACGCACAGTGAGAGGCGGTTCTTCCTCGATTGCCGCCTGAATCAAATCGCACAAGTCTTTCAGGTCGTCCAGTTCTTCTCCATAAGTTTTTAAATGGGAATATTCAAAACTCCGCAGTAAATACTGAATGGAAGGCAGCATGGACAAGGATTGCCGGAATGCCACCAAATCCCTGGGATTGGCTGTACGGTAGCTGATTTTACTGATAAGACGCTCCAAATCATATATGGGGGTCAAATACTCTCTAAGTTCTTCTCTGCTGATTATATTTTCATTTAATTCCTGAATCATATCCAGTCGCCTGTTTATCTGCTCTCTGTCCACCAACGGCTGCTCAATGGAATTACGCAGCAGTCTGGCTCCCATGGCAGTGCGGGTCTTATCCAGCACCCAAAAGAGGGAACCCCTCTTTACCTTTTCCCGCATGGTCTCACACAGCTCCAGATTCCGTCTGGTGGCACGGTCTATTAACATATATTGATTTGCCACATAGGGTCTGATACTGCGGATATGATCCATGGATATTTTCTGTGTCTCTGTCAGATATTGCATCACGGCACCTGCCGCCACAATGCCAATCGTATAATCGTCCAGTCCCAAGCCTGCCAGTGTTGATACGCGAAAATGCTCCTGCAGGGCACGGTTGCAACCCTCCTCATCAAAGTACCAGTTATCCACAGCAGAGACGACAATACCTAACCTTCCCCGCAAATCCTCTAAATCCACTCCGGACACCACAAAACTGTCATTGCAGATAATCTCCGATGGCATTGTCTTGCCAATCTCATCTAACAATTTATTTTCCGCATCAAATTCCGTTACATAGTAATCCCCCGTGGTGACATCAACATAGGAGACTCCATAGGCATTTGTAGTATATACCACACACATGAGATAATTATTTTTGGATTCATCTAAGGTCTGGGTATTTAAGTTTGTCCCCGGAGTTGCAATACGGATGACTTCCCTCTTTACCAGACCTTTGGCTGTCTTAGGGTCTTCCACCTGCTCACAGATTGCTACTTTATATCCCTTGCCTACCAGTTTGTCAATATAGGTGTCTGCCGAATGAAAAGGTACACCACACATGGGGGCACGTTCCTCTAAGCCACAGCTTTTACCGGTTAAGGTCAAGTCCAGTTCTTTTGTGCAGATTTGCGCATCTTCAAAGAACATCTCGTAAAAATCCCCTAAACGATAAAAAAGAATACAATCTTTGTATTCCTCTTTGGTTTCCACATATTGTTTCATCATTGGTGTAAGTGGCATGGTATCCTCCGTTTACTTATGTACTTTAACTATCTCCTATGGAAAATAAAATGAGTAACACGATAAGCCGAGTTCTGTATTTGACAATCATCTATCTAGACCTGCTGTTACCAACAGGCTCAAGCAACCTACCCGGAACACGACGGGCCGCCGTATCGTCCCTGTTCGGTCTTGCTTCGGATGGGGTTTACATCTGCCATTCCCGTTACCGGAAACGCGGTGAGCTCTTACCTCGCCGTTTCACCCTTACCACAGATAAGTGGCGGTTATTTTCTGTTGCACTGGCCTGGGAGTCACCTCCACCGGACGTTATCCGGCATCCTGC
>JAFLTA010000025.1 GCA_022510685.1 Lachnospiraceae bacterium
GTGTCCGCACCAGGTTAATCAGTGAAAATTAATCCGGCACTTCCCCAAATTAGTGAATTACTTCTTAGGTTTCTTTGCACCGTATTTAGAACGGGCCTGCTTTCTGTTAGCAACACCTGCTGTATCCAGAGTACCGCGAACGATATGATATCTGGTACCAGGCAAGTCTTTTACTCTACCACCACGAATCAGTACCACGCTATGCTCCTGCAGGTTATGTCCCTCACCGGGGATATAACTTGTCACCTCAATACCGTTGGAAAGACGAACTCTGGCAGTCTTACGAAGTGCTGAGTTAGGCTTTTTCGGTGTAGCAGTACGAACAGCAGTACAAACACCTCTCTTTTGAGGGGAGCTCTGAGCTACCGTTCTCTTGTTCAGAGAGTTGTAAGTGTACTGAAGAGCAGGAGAGTTAGACTTCTTTGTAGAAACCTTTCTTCCTTTTCTTACTAACTGGTTAAATGTTGGCATTAATTTCACCTCCTGTTTGTTTATTTATGATTACATATTTTGGTACTTTTATGCAAAACATACTTTCCAATCCTCCGCATCACTATAAGAAGACTGGTATCGTATATTTTCCTGCGCACCAAAAAAGAGCGCAAAAAAAGCACACTTCCACAGTATAGCGAGGTAGTGCGCTCTTGTCAAGACAATTAAGACATTTTTTTCCTATTATAGTCTTCCTCATCCATTATTTGTTCTTCAGGCGAATGAGTTGCAATTTCCCCTCATACAACAAAAAATACCGTTTCATCCCCTTTGCCGGCAGAAAAGCATCTGCCTTATTCTTCAATTCACAATCCCACTTCTTCACACCATTTTTGCGATAGAGGATGCATCCGTCTGATGTCGTGAAGTATATTTCATCTCCCGCAATGGAAACATGGGTAAAGTCAGAGAATATTTCGCGTTTCAACACTCTTTTACCGGATTTCGCAAACAACTGCATATCTGCCTTATTCTCTTTATTTTTTTTCAGAATAACACCTACATAATCCTCATCACAAAAAGCACTGATTATTTCCGATTTCCACTCCTTCGATGCAATTTCCTGAGGTTTTTTCATGTTCTTCCACAGACTAAATCCCTTTTCGCTAAACAGACAAGCATACTCTTTATCAAGATATCGCACTTCGGAGATTATCCTGTCCTGATATTCCTGTGCACCAACCAGACAGTTAGTATTTTTTCCTACTTCCGTGAAATCATAAAAAGCAACACGACTCTTTACAGCTCCGCTGGTAACACAGACAAAGGAAGCAATGACACCTGTTCCCTCCGGTGACAAATCGATGGCAACCGGATATCCCTCTTCAACATTTGTAGGAATCTCCACCAAAAGATTCGTGTTGCTGTCATACGGATTGTACACCTGAATCATGTTGGATGCTGTGTCTTCCAGCAAAACAGCCACTATACCCTGTCCGGATACGCACGCTTGCAAAATCGGATAATCCATGGTCATCTGCGTCCCACTATCTTCTCCGTTAAACACATACAAATCTTTTCCGTGAATATCTGCAACCACTGCATAACTGTCACACACATCCACTGACGGATTCTCCATATCATAACTTCCATTCCACATTTCCTTGCCTTTGTCATCCAATGCCGCCGCACCATCCCTGCTGTATCTGAGCACACCATCTTTATAAGTACAATATTTCATGGTACTGCTGTTTTTTATGGTGGTCGTCTGCTTTACCTGATAACTGTTATAAGTGCGGTTAATGTAAAAATGGATAATCAAACCAAGTAATGCCGCTACTGCCAAAATGCAGCTAAGACAGATTAGAATCGTATTCCTTCTACTCCGCCTGCGTTCTTCTATCACCTGTACATCCTGTGAACGTCCCACTAAACTTTCCATTTTCTTACTCCGTATCTTTATCATTCATCCCATGCCTTTACTCTTTTGAGTAGCAAAAATAGTATAACCGATTTTTAAGGTTCAGGCAACAAAATACGTTGACCAACATAAATCTCATCACAATTTTCTATGTTATTTACATCACGAACCTTGTCCATATATCGAAAAGAATGATATTGCTTCCATACAATCTGGCTGAGTGTGTCCCCTTCTTTCACAATATAACTCTGCATCTTCTTGTTACTTGCGGAAACACTTTTCCGACTCGCATCAACAGACTTTTTTGACGATTTCGCTGCTTTGGAAGAAGGTGACATCGTATTTGCCGGAGATTTCGTCGCACCCGCAGTTGCCTTTTCCGGTGATTTTGTGGCAGCTGCATCTTTCTCCACCGGAGATTTCGTCGCAGTCCCATTACTCTGTTGCGGAGATTGTGTGACAGCCGCTGTCCCCTCCGGCGTTGCCGAAGGTTCCGCCGTATTTTCCACAAGGCTACCGTTTTCCAACGCATGGGATATGACCATATCGCTATCCTTACTTGCCGTCACATAATTGGAAAGCGTCTGTATCGTCTCCTCCATGCTGTTAATTTTTTCCATACTCTCCACCAGCATATTGGCTCCCAGGAGCATAATGAGAAACAATGCAATTCCTGCTCCCCACATAGCCAACTGAAGCTGCTCCTGCTTCGTACGCTTTTTCTTAATAGCCGTCCGGATAGACTTTGTCACCTGATCCGCATAACCTGTCTCAAAGCTTTCCGTTTTTTGGTCGCGGAGCATATAGTCCTGCATTTGCGGGTTTTTGGCAAAATAAATATAATATCCGGGCAGCTCCTCAAAGGCACTGTCTTCATATAAAAATACCTTTTCCTCCTTTTCGGATAAATCAGACAGAAAGAGAATCTGTCCCATTTCACCAAACTGTTCCTCCTGAATACGTCTTACCTGCCTGTCAATCCGGCTTGTCCAAAGACCCACTCCAAAACCCCAGCCAAGCACCTTTGCCCCCGGAAAATATTTATGTATTCCCTCGTACAGCTTATTCCATTGCTCCTCCTGCATATCTCCGCTTTCCATATCCAGTTCCACGTCGATGGAACCATAAATAAAAAGGCTGTCTTTCGTCTCTCCATATCCCTCTTTTCCCAGAAAAATAACAATGGCTTCCTCCTGTTTTTCCCGAAAAATCCGACGGATATCTGTCAAAACATAATCTTCTATGTAAATACGCTTTTGTCCGTTCACTTCACCCACTTGCCGGATATTTTCCGGATAGGAATGATAATCGTACACCTTTTGCTCCTTGGATTTGTGTTCCTGTTCCATAAAACCCTCCATTCCAAAGCACGTTTGCTTATGCAGGGTATTGTAACACCGCAAAAATAAATACACTGTCGAAACAACGGTGAGAGATTTGATTTTTGTCAACATACTTCGACCGGTCTAATGGTAAACGAAAGTGTTTTGTATGAAAAAGCATAAATTCGGAAATACTCAATAAGAAAAACATCGAAATGAGGAATAAAGCGCATGAAACAGACAATAACTACAAATTCCATAAACTATTACCACCCGAAAAATCAGGAGTCCCTGTCCCTGTTTGCCGACAGACTTTCCCATTATCTGACGGAAGCCATCACTATGCGACGTCCTGTTGTCTTTCTGTGCATCGGCTCTGACCGTGCTACCGGAGATGCACTAGGTCCATTTATCGGACAGCAACTACTGGAGGGGGATAGACAAGACATAAAAAAAGAGGAACCTGTCCGCTCCTCTCATTCTCTGTTTCATGCTTTTTGGATGCCGTGGAAGACACCTCCCAAAGGTGATTCTCTGGTTTTTGGCACGTTGCACAGACCTGTACACGCTGTCAATCTGGCACAAACAATTTCCCATATATACTCCCAATTGAAAAATCCGTACCTGGTTGCCATTGATGCTGCTCTTGGTGCCCGCAACCATATCGGTGCCGTCACTCTCGCCTCCGGTTCACTGTTACCGGGTATCGGCGTCAATAAACAGCTTCCTTCTGTGGGCGATGTGCATATTACCGGCATTGTCAATACGCTGGATTGTGACAACCGGAATCGTATTTTACAGACAACACATCTTTCCACTGTTGTAGATATATCCACGTTTGTCAGCCAGGGCATTTTACAGGCTTTGTCAGATTGCTCCATCACATATCCGTCCGCCCCTCCAATGCCCGGTATAGAGTAACCTCATCAATATATTCCAGATCACCGCCTGCCGGTACTCCACTGGCAATCCGACTCACTTTAACCCCCATAGGTTTTATGAGCTTACTAATATAAGTAGCGGTAGTATCGCCTTCCAGATTCTTGTTAGTGGCAACAATTACTTCGTCCACATCCTGCTGCAGACGCACCATCAATTCCGAGAGACGGATATCCGCCGGACCGATACCTGCCATTGGGGAAATCGCTCCATGAAGCACATGATATACCCCGTCGAACTTTCCGGTCTTTTCATATGCCGCTAAATCTCTGGTGTTTTCCACGACCATGATCTGTTTATGGTCTCGTTTCGGATTTGCGCAGATGGGACACACCTCTCCATCTGTATAAGTACAACATTCCTTACAGTAGCGTACATTCTTTCTGGCAGACAATATCGCCCCCGAAAGTCCCGCCACTTGATCTTCCGGCATATTTAATATGTGAAATGCCAGTCTTTGGGCGGATTTTGCACCGATTCCCGGCAAATGAGATAATTGCTCCACCAAATTCGTAATCTGGGAACTGTAAATGTCCATTTGTATCCTCTCTGGGATTCTGATATCAAATAGATGCTTTTGACACCGGAATCTCTATCATCAAAACAATCCGCCTAATCCACCAGTCAACTGCTGCATCATAGCGGCATTTTCTTCTTCCATCTTGCGCAGTGCTTCGTTTGTGGCAGCTACAATCAAATCCTCCAACATTTCAATATCGTCCGGATCCACCACTTCCTCGGAAAGCTTTACAGACACAATTTCCTTTTTACCGGAGACCTTCACGGTAACAGCACCACCACCGGCAGTTGCTTCCCACTCCTTTTCTTCCATTTCCTTGGATTTTTCTTCCATCTGTCTCTGCATACGCTGTGCCTGTTTCATCAGGTTATTCATGTTTCCGGGCATTGCTCCACCCGGAAATCCGCCTCTCTTTGCCATTTTCATTTCCTCCTAATATTAAAATAGTACTATCTACTGAACCTCTATTTTATCAAAGTTAATCAAGTCCATAACGTCCTGATACCGGGCATCCGTTTGTGCATCCACAGTTCTCGTCTGAATCGTCACATCCTTACCAATAAAATTGCTGATTATCTGCTGCAACGACTCTAATGCCTTTCCTTCGTCCTGTTTAAGATATGCCTCATTCAAGGTATCGGTAAACTGTAATATCAGTACTCCCTCATCGCTGACAACTTTCTTTGCCTGAGAAAGCATGTTGCGCATTACCGCATCACACGCCAACATGACATCATTCCACTTTTCCAGCACGCGTCTCACATCTTCCGGAACTGCCTTGGGAAGTATTTTAGGCTTTTCCTCCACAGACTCCTCCTGCGCTTTCGGGGATTCCGAATTTGCAGGCTGACTCACCACAGCGACTCCTTCTTCTAACTGTTTTTCAATCTGTGACAATCGGCTCTTTATCGTAGTCAGATCCTGCGCTGTATCCATCTGCGGTTTGCATAACTTAATCCATGTGATTTCTACCAACACCCTTTTCTGCGTTGCAAAACGCAATTGTCCCGGCAGGTCTGATAAAATATGAATATAACGGATTAACACTTCCGTATCTACTTTCTTTGCCTCTTTACGCATTTGCTCTAAACGCTCTGTAGATACGTCCAATATATCTCCACTCTGCTCAGACGCATCAAGAAGCATCAAACCTCGCAAATACCAGATAAATTCACTGACAAACTGATTCAAATCCCGCCCCGCCATAATCATTTCGTCAATCAGTTTTATGCATTCCACGACATTTCCTTCTATTACATAGGAGTACATCCGGCTATACACTTCTGTATCTACAGCTCCCAGCACCTCCAATGTTTTGTCGTAGGTCAGTTCTTCTCCTAAATAAAATGCAATACACTGGTCTAATAAACTCAGCGCATCGCGCATGGAGCCATCTGCCGCTTTCGCAATGTAACGCAGTGCCTTCTCCTCCGCCTGCACCTGTTCACGTCCCACCAAATCCTGTAGTCTATCCGCAATTGTATCAATGGAAATCCGCTTGAAATCATAACGCTGACAGCGAGATAAAATCGTAATGGGAATTTTATGCGCCTCTGTAGTTGCAAGAATAAAAATGACATATTCAGGGGGTTCTTCCAAAGTTTTAAGCAATGCATTAAATGCTCCCGATGACAACATATGCACCTCATCTATGATATAGACCTTGAAACGCCCCTCCGTAGGGGAATACTGTACTTCTTCTATGATATCGCGAATATTCGCTACACCGTTATTAGATGCTGCATCAATTTCCACTACATTCATAGATGTCTGACTGGCAATTTTTTTGCACATATCACACTCTCCGCATGGACTGCCATCCATTGGATTTTCACAATTTACTGCCTTTGCCAGAATTTTTGCAACTGTAGTCTTGCCCGTTCCCCGCGTTCCGCAAAACAGATAAGCATGTCCGATTCTGTCTGTACGAATTTGATTGCGTAGCGTCGTCACAATATGATCCTGTCCCTTGACCTCCTCAAATTCACCTGGGCGAAACTTTCTATATAACGCAGTATAAGACATATATCTCCTCGCTTTTTTATTAGTCGCCGAAACAAATACCTAAATCCTTTGCTTCCTGTATCATTGGTGTGTCCGGATCAACCATTTTCAATTTCCCGGCAACCTCCTCCAATGGCACCGGAACAGTTTCTCCATCACACATTCCCACCATATATCCGTATTTTTTATCTAAAATCAGTCTGCCTGCGGCAGCACCTAATCGCGTTGACAATACCCTGTCATAAGGGCACGGCTCTCCACCACGCTGTGTATGTCCCGGAACGGTTATACGCACTTCCTGTCCTGTGTACTCCTCAATTTCCTTTCCAATCTGATAAGAAATTGACGGATACGGAGAATTTTTTCGTTTTGCCTTTAATTCCTTTTTGGACAGAGCTGCCTCCTCCTTGGAAATGGCACCCTCTGCCACTGCCAGGATGGAAAAACGCTTGCCCTCTTTCGTTCGTTTTTCTAATGCTTTTACAACAGATTTGATATCATAAGGGATTTCCGGAAGCAGGATGATATCTGCACCTCCGGCGATTCCTGCATGAAGGGTCAGCCATCCCACCTTGTGCCCCATCACTTCCACGATAAATACCCTGCCGTGGGATGCCGCTGTGGTATGGATGCAATCAATGGCATTCGTAGCTATATTCACTGCACTCTGAAAACCAAACGTCATATCAGTACCCCATATATCGTTGTCAATCGTTTTAGGCAGAGTGACCACATTGCATCCTTCTTCCCGAAGAAGATTTGCCGTCTTGTGGGTTCCGTTTCCACCAAGAATCACCAAGCAGTCCAATTTCCATTTTTTATAGTTGGATTTCATTGCCTCTACTTTATCCAGTCCATTTTCATCCGGTGTACGCATCTTCTTAAACGGTTGACGGGATGTACCGATAATGGTTCCACCCTCGGTCAAAATGCCCGTAAAATCTATCGGCTCCATCTTACGGTAATTGCCGTAAATCAAACCCTTATATCCCTCCAGAATACCGTAAATTTCTACATCTTTACAATTCTCATACAGGGTTTTGGCAACACCTCGCATGGTTGCATTCAGACTCTGGCAGTCACCACCGCTGGTTAAAAATCCGATTCGTTTCATGAATATGCTCCTTTCTAACAGCATTTCCCTTCTGTCTATGTGCTCATTTCCTACACATCTGCCACTCACTTCTATATGGCTTACTACTTAGAGTTTCTGCCATAATTTTCTCCGCTGCTTCTCTCTTCCAGTTCGCGTTCCCGCTCCTCTGTATAGCCCCACTTCTTATTGGCAACTAACGGCACGATAACGCAGCCTGCCCCCACCACCAAAAGGAAAAGCAATACTGCAACAACACCTACACTCATCAATTCTCCCCTTTAAGACAGTTTCCAAATATCCTCGTTATACTGAGCAATCGTACGGTCTGAGGAAAAGAAGCCTGCCTTTGCAACATTGACCAACATTTTTCCTGCCCATTTCTGTCTGTCTTCATAGTCAGCGAGCACCTGCTCTTTCACCTTGATATAATCTTTCAGATCGAGCAGTGTCATAAACCAGTCTTTTGTGATGATTTCCATGTACAAACGAATCAGACTTTTCTTATTTCCTACAGCAAACATTTCCTTGCTGATAATAAAGTCTACCAGTTTTGCAATCTGCTCATCCTCATCATAAAACGTTTCCGCACAATATCTTTTCGCCGGATCCGGATTGTTGTATAAATCAATCACCTTTTCACTGGACTCGCCGAAAATGTAGATATTATCATCTCCTACAAAATCATGAATTTCCACGTTAGCTCCGTCCTCTGTTCCCAATGTCACGGCACCATTCAACATAAATTTCATGTTTCCGGTTCCGGAAGCCTCCTGGGATGCCAGAGAAATCTGCTCGGAAATATCTGCTGCCGGAATGACTTTTTCCGCATAGGTTACGTTATAGTTTTCCAACATAACCACCTTCAAATACGGACTGACATCCGGATCTTTGCTGATCATTTCCGACAAGCAGAGAAGCAGATGGATAATATCCTTTGCGATTGTATACGCCGGGGCTGCCTTGGCACCGAAAATCATGGTAATCGGAGTCTTCGGCTTGTTCCCTGCTTTGATATCCATATACTTATAAATGATATATAGGGCATTCATCTGCTGTCTCTTGTATTCATGCAGACGTTTTACCTGAACATCAAAAATGGAATTTTCATCAATGGTAATACCCTCTTTGTTTTTCAGATATTCCTTAAACTGCACCTTTTTCTGTTTCTTGATATCTAACAGTTTTTCAAGTGCCTTCTTATCTTTTGCCAGCTTCAATAAATTTTCCAGTTCTGTGGCATCTTTCTTAAAGCCATCACCAATCTGCTCCGTAATAAAATCCGTGAGCTCATGGTTGCAGTGCATTAACCAACGACGGAATGTAATACCGTTTGTCTTATTATTGAATTTATTCGGATATATGTCATTAAACGCTTTTAACTCGCTGGTTTTCAAAATCTCCGTGTGCAGCGCTGCCACACCATTTACACTGAATCCAAAATGGATATCAATATGTGCCATATGAACACGGTTATCCTTGTCAATAATTGCAACACTCTCATCCTTGTATTTTTCTTTTACCTTCACATCCAACATTTTAATTACCGGGATGAGCTGTGGCACGACACGCTCTAAATACCAGATTGGCCATTTCTCCAAAGCCTCTGCCAAAATGGTATGGTTTGTATATGCACACATCTTTGAGACAATACCTATCGCATCATCAATGTTAATATCTCTCTGTAATAGCAGACGAATCATCTCCGGAATGACCATTGTAGGATGCGTATCGTTAATCTGAATCACTGCATAATCCGGCAAGTCATAGAGATTACTTCCCTTTGCAACCGCCTCATCAATAATCAACTGTGCCGCATTGCTTACCATAAAATACTGCTGGTAAATGCGGAGCACCTGTCCCTGATAGTCGCTGTCATCCGGATACAGAAATAATGTCAGGTTCTTCTGGATATCCTCTTTATTAAAATAAATATTATCCTCCGGCACAATGCTCTCATCAATCGTATCCAAATCAAATAATTTCAATGTATTGCACTTGTTATCATAACCTGTCACGTCAATCTCATACATGACCGACTGTACTGTGTGTCCACCGAAAATAACCGGGTAACTTACATCCGTGCGACGGAGCCAACTTTTCTCTGTAATCCACGGATTTTTCTTTTCTTTCTGTAGATTGTTTTCAAATTTCTGCTCAAACAGTCCCAAATGATAGTTGAGACCAATTCCGTCTCCCGGCAATCCTAAGGTCGCTATAGAATCGAGAAAGCAAGCCGCCAGACGACCCAGACCACCATTTCCCAAGGATGGCTCATTTTCGATTTCCTCAATTTCTGCCATGCTCTTACCCTTTTTTTTCAATGCATCAGCCACCTGATCATATATCCCCAAATTTATCAGGTTATTGGAAAGCAGCTTACCAATTAAAAATTCAGCAGAAATATAGTATATTTTTTTCTTTCCCTGAATCTGCCCTTTCCCTTGCATTATTTCCTTGGTCAACTGCAATAATCCCTCATAAATCTCCACATTGCTTCCCTTCGCTGCAATGCTCTCAATTTCTTTCTCGTACATAGCTTCCTCCATTCAAGTGTATTTACATCATGATGTGTCCTATAATGTTTCCCTCAATGGGTTTCCGATTAACAGACCCACACACCAACTTATAGTGTATCACATTTTTTGCAAGAATACACTACTCCTTTTTGAAAATCGTATAAAAAATAATTCTTCGCGGCAGGAAACAGCCCTCTGCAACGCCCCGCAAGCATTTCTGGCACAATCTCCAAAAGCGTTCCTGTTCCCCTGCCGAAGCCCCTTGTTTTGAATACGCCCCCACATGCACAATATCCAGCATTTCTTCCCATTCCTCTCCGGATAACAGTCCCTGATACTCCTCCTTGAGAATATTCATCCAGGTCACCTCATCTGCGTCTCTGTCAAGTTTTTTACCTGCAGTTCGCAGTGCATCTACAATATAAGCTGTACAAAATCCCACCGCCAAAGTCCCGGGAACTGCTTTTTCTATGAGAATACGATTTCTTCTCCTCGATTGTCGAATACGATTTACAAGCAATATGATGATGCACGCTGCAAGCAGTATCACCACCGCCATAACCGCCAGCATTTCCGCTGTCAGATGTATTCCTGCGCTTTTAGAATCTCCACCGTCCGTTCCATCACTGCCGTCTGCCGGTTGGGGAGATGCTGTTTGTTCCGGTTGCAGAGACGGGGATGGTTCCGGTGTAGGAGTTTTTTCCCGCTCTGACGCTTCTCTCGCATTCTCTACATCAGATGGCGGCTGAAACGTCTCGTTTGGCACAATCTGATGGCTGTCAATTGTATCTTCCGTTTCCTCCTCACCCGTTTGGGAGCCGTCAGAGGGTGTCATTTCCCACGGCAGCCATCCGCTGGTATCAGTCCATGTCTCCGTCCACGCATGGGCATCGGAATCTAAAACATCTGCTGTATAAGTTCCATCCCCATTATCTTCAAAATTTTTAGCATCAACACGGTATCCGGAAACATACCTCGCAGGGATACCGCTTTCCCGGAGTAAGATTGTCCCGGCAGTCGCATAATGCTCACAATATCCCTTCTGTTGATAAAACAAAAAGTACTCTGCATAATCCTGTCCCATGGGCAGCGGTTTTAGATACAGACTATATGTGGTATTGTCCCACAATATTCGCTGCACCTTTTCTATCCCGTCACTATAGTTTTCTGTATTATAATATTCACCGGCAAAATCATACTGCTCTGCAAGCTCCTGATATAGCGGCAGTTCACCGTCATTAAAAATCCCATAATGATCATGGGCGTACAACATATATTGTTCTATAGGAGCCAGTGTATCCGCATCCCTATCATCAAAGGTCATCTCTTGTCCCATAACATCACGTATTACCCCTATATTCTGAACCCAGTTCACATACTTTTTTTGCTTTTGCTGAGACATTAACAGAAACGTACTGGCGGACTTCTGACCATCCTTTTCCAGGTTGACATCCCCCGATACATTCACTCCGGTTTTACTGTAAAAATTTGTATTATACGGTACATAACCATTCTTTCTGAGACGTTCTTTTCCTACATAAGTGATTGATAGTATTCCACGATGAATACTGCCTTCTAATCCTCCACGCATATATGACAGATTTCCACTTATATCATCCGTCTCCTCCAGAATATCTTCCCACAAAGAAGAACTGCCCATCACACTAGTCATCAATTGTAAATCGCTCAACGCCAGAAATTTTTCACTTTTTGTCATCTGGTCATACCCCAGATTCCAGAGTTCCAATGCGTTATCCGGAAAAGGAAAATTCTGACGAAAGGCTTCCTCATCGGTTTCCGTCCAACGACCGTTTTTATATGTTTCCCCGGTAAATCCCCGCAGATAAATATTGGTATGCGGCTTAAAATTCACCGTTACTTCCATAACTTTGGAATTGGTATAGTGTGGCTTTGAATTAGACAACATTCCCTCTCCGCCCAATCCGGTCAAGCCTCTCACATATTGTGCCGCATCGTTCACCAGACGGATTGCCTTTTCCTCCGCAGCAATCTGTTTTTTCTGAAATTGCCGTGACATTTTCAGCGTATCATCTTCGATATACGTACACAAACATAATCCTATCACTGTACTGACAGCCAAGATACAAGATGCCGGTATCACTGCAGAGGTTCTATTCCATGCATACCTCTTGTTGTTGACATAATATTTCTTTTTCTTCCCTTTTTCCCAGTGCTTCACAGATACTAAAAATAAAACGATACCACAACCAACGACCAACAACCCAATCGCTGTTTTACTGGGAGCCTTTCCAAAAGATAAGCCGACAACAAACACCAGATACACCGGTATCAATCCCATAGATGTCTGTCCCATACGCAACGCAATCAAAGCGACAAGGTAAACCAAAACAAAGCAAATCCATGTAAGGAGAACATTTTCCTGTAAAGAGCGGCTATGTATCTCCCATGATGAAGGAAACAATGTTCGCCCTGTCCCTAAATACAACCGATAGCGGCGATTCACGTAATTGACAATAACTCCTGCACAGTATTCCAAATCCTCTATGTGTCTCCATGCATAAATTGCCATGCATCCAAAGGCGAGAACACTGCTCCATCCAATGCGCAGCGGGGTGGCATATACAACAAAAACCGTCATGAGAACGGCAGCCAGCAAAAAAGGAGGCAGGAATGATTTCCAAGCCATAGAGCCACCAAACGCCGTAACCAGCCCGATACGTATACCAAACAGCAACAAACAAAGACTGATGACCGACAATAGCATCTGTATGCCCCGTTCCCTTACACTGGGTTTTTCATCTTCCATTCGCACTATTTTGTGACCTATGGGACGATTTTTTTTGCCGTCACCGAATTGTTTTTTTTCTCTTTTTCTATTCATCTTCCCTCACCCCCGCTTCCCATACGGCAAGAACTTCTTCTTCATAAGTGCAGGATAAGTCTTTATGCAAAACTAATTCCGTATTCCCTGCCGTCCTCTGATACTTGCCCCGATATTCCTCCTGCAGCTGCTCAACCGCAACACCAATTTGCAGCATATCCTTTTTTAAATCTTTTATAAAGTCATACAATTCTTCTTCATTTCCAATGGTTTTTCTCGTAGTGCACGCCCGATTACAGTCATAATAGGCAATATAATGTCCGCAATTTTTATCTAACAACGCCATGGACAGGGAATACAAAAATGCGACATGCCGTTCCATTTTACGAATTTCTTTTTTATACTTAGAACCTCTCCTCTTTTTTCTCGTCTTATTTTTTTTCTTATCGGTACCCCAGGGCTCCAAAAAAACTACTACTGCCGGTGGCTGTTCCGATATAAATTCATACACCATCAGTTCATCCCGTTTTGCAGACAACTTCCAATGTATACTGCGAATACGGTCTCCTGCACGATATTCCCTGATATCAGATATTTCCGGTGGATTCTTCTCACCAAACACACTCATATCCGTTTCCTTATCGGTATATCTCATGGTACGTTCATCCCCGAAAGACAAGGCAAGTTCCTGCTGCATCGGAAGGACTGCCACTTGTTCCCCGATTTCCAGAAATTTTCTGCGGATTCTGAAACCCAGTATTCCAAAATAATCATAACGTACTGCCTTAACCACTTCCAGGCAGACACCCCCGATATATTCCGGTATCCACTCGCCATTCAAGCAGACTTCCCCCTGTAATTTACTTAAGCCTCTGCCCGGTACACTGCAACATACCTCCATCTTACGGGTGATTCCTGATAACAGATATCTCGCCCTCACTTGCATCACAACTTTCCCGGTGGGTAAAAAACTGCGGTTTACCAATCGAATCCGGAATGGAAAGCTCTCATTTTTACCGCCAAACGGCACAGGAACCTCGATGATTACCCGAAGTTTACCGGCAACTATCAAATGATATGCGCACAGCAAAAAAAGCAGCAAGAGTATCCAGATAGATAAATACAACATACTTTTGCTGCTGTAAATCATTGCCACATAAAACACGCCTGCCTCTACAAACAGGGCACTCACTAAACGTTTCATCCCTCGTCCCCTCGATTTCCTGTCTCTTATCGTTTCACCGCTGTAGGTTTCTTCACCGATTCCAGCACTTCCTGCAAAATATCTTCTACCGTTTTTCGTGCTGCACGCGCCTTGGAGTTGCGCAAGATTCGATGCGCTGCAACATCAAAGAAAATTTCTTCCACATCCTCCGGCACAACATAATCTCTGCCATTCAAAAATGCAACTGCCTTAGCAATTCGCACCAAAGACACACTTCCCCTTGGACTGACACCAAGCTCTACCATGCTATGCTCCCTGGTTTTCTGACACAATTCGCAGACGTAGCGATAAATATCATCCACCACATAAATCTGCTCTACCATGTCACAACAAATAGTAAGTTCTTCTTTGCTCATAACTGCCTGTGTATTATCCTCTACACTGCGGCGCTGCTTCCCCTGCACGATGGCAATCTCATCCTCGAGAGACGGATATCCCATGCTTGTACATATCATAAAGCGGTCTAATTGACTCTCCGGCAAAAGCTGGGTTCCCACACTGCCCGCAGGATTTTCAGTGGCAATAACTACAAAAGGCTCCGGCACTTTTCGCGTCACTCCGTCTACCGTGACATTTCCTTCTTCCATAACTTCCAACAGGGCAGACTGAGTTTTCGGAGATGTACGGTTAATCTCATCTCCCAAAAACAAATTACACATTACGGCTCCCGGCTGATAAATAAAGTCTCCCGTCTGTTTTTGATACAGAGAAAAACCCAGTACATCCGATGGCATGACATCCGGCGTAAACTGCAACCTCTTATTCTCCAGAGACATTGCTTTGGAAAATGCCATTGCCATAGTGGTTTTTCCCACACCCGGAATATCCTCCAACAATATATGTCCACCTGCTAATATTGCAGCCATCACTTTCTTTACACAAATCTCTTTTCCGATTATTACTTGATTAACCTGTTCCATAACCTGCATGGTTTTCTCATAACAGGCATTCATCCTCTCTTGCATATTCCCCTCCGATGCTCTTTTTCATAATGCCCTGCCTGCCCCTGACTCCGCAGGAAACAGACAGAGCTACCATATTATCTGCTTTTATATACAATCAACAAAAAAAATACGCATGATATCTACTCTTACAGTTTATACAGAGGTCCATATGCAGCACATGCTCTGTAGTCCTGCCCTTCCTTATCCATGCCAAATGCGTTCCATGCTGAGGGTCGGAAAATATCTTCTTCAGGCACGTTATGCATACAAACAGGAATACGAAGAATGGATGCCAGTGTAATCAAATCCGCACCGATATGTCCGTAACTGATAGCACCGTGATTTGCGCCCCAGTTATTCATCACATCATATGCCGTCTTAAAGGCTCCCTCACCGGTTGTACGCGGTGCAAACCATGTACAAGGCCATGTGTAATCCGTGCGCTTCCACAATTTATCGGAAACCTCATCCGGCAGATTGACCGTATATCCTTCACAAATCTGTAATACCGGTCCCAATCCTTTCACCATATTTAATCGAATCATTGTTACCGGCATCTCTGCCCGTGTCAAATACCGGGAAGAAAATCCGCCGCCACGGAAGTATCCTGCATCTGCACAGCACCACTCCGTCGCATCCAGACATGCTTTCTGGTCTGCTTCTGACATCTCCCAGAATGGCTTCATAACGCCGTTTCCGTCTGCATCTTTCACCTCACCACAGGCGTCCAGACATGCCGCACCGGAGTTAATCAAATGAAGGAATCCACCCGCTTCTTTGGCAATACCTTCCAATTCATATCCAGTCGTTCTCTTTACCGCATCCGGACTCCAGTATGTACGAACATCTGCAAAAATCTGAGCTCTATTCGTGAGCAGTTTCATAAACAGCATACCGATACCGTTTAATGTGTCGTTCTCTGTCGCCAGAATATACGGCTCTCTCGCACCATTCCAGTCAAAGGAGGAGTTCAAAAGTGCCTCTGCAAAATCTCCATTCGGATAGAAGTCGGTCCACTGTCTCTGCCCCTGGAAACCGGCAGCAATGGCATTATGACCAACCATCTCCTCCTCTCTGCCCTTTGGCAGCTTATCATTACCGTTCATCAAATCTTTGATGATACACATCATCTTTACAATGAATTCCCAATCACGCTCTTTCTGATCGTCACTGCGTTTCACACTATCCGGATTCTTATCCAGACCTTCCTTACAGTGGGACTTGGTCCATGAAAGTGCTCTCTCATACTCCTCCTCATCATAGATGCCCTCTGTCATCCGCCGGATTATCTCTACCTCATCCACAGATTCTACACGCATTCCGAGATATTCTTCCATGAAATTACAATCTACAATGGAACCGGCAATACCCATACAAATCGAACCTATCTGCAACCAAGATTTTCCACGCATAGTAGCCGCTGCCACTGCCGCACGACCAAAACGCAGCAATTTTTCTTTCACATCCTCCGGAATATCCGTTGCGTCTGCATCCTGAACATCCCTGCCGTAAATACCAAATGCCGGGAGTCCTTTTTGTGCATGTGCCGCCAAAACAGCTGCCAGATATACAGCTCCCGGACGCTCTGTACCATTAAAGCCCCATACACCCTTAATGGTGGTCTTGTCCATGTCCATGGTTTCTGAGCCATAGCACCAGCAGGGAGTTACCGTCAAGGTGATATCCACACCCTCTTTCCGGAACTTATCAGCACATGCTGCTGCCTCTGCCACGCGACCGATTGTCGTATCGGCAATGATAACTTTCACCGGTTCCCCGTTGGAATACTTCAGATTCTGACGAAACAACTCTGCTGCACTTCTCGCCATATTCATCGTCTGCTCTTCCAAAGATTCCCGCACCTTCAAAGGTCCTCTACGCCCATCAATTGTAGGACGGATTCCAATTACCGGATAATCCCCAATCAATCTGTTTTCTGCCATTTACTAATACCTTCCTTTCCTATGATAGTGATAGATTTCAACCTACTGTCCATGATATATTTTACTACAACCCATGGCAAAATGCACTAAAAAAATAGAAGACCTCTTCGGAATGTTTCTGACAATCCGAGGAAGTCTTCTCTCTATAACATAGCGTGCTTAGTGTAATGATTTGCACTGATTATCATTTCACTTCTTTCACTTTTGTCATCGTGATATACCGGGTGCGCCCCTTGCTGTCTTTCCCTTTAATCTCTCCCCATATACCTTTCATACCCACAATTTGGAACTGCTCACCAATCTCCGCCGTTCCGGTTTTATTTGTAGCAGTCACCTTCGCTGACGAACGAATCGCTGCTTTTGTCACCACCTGAGCCTTAAACGTGTACTTACCTGTAAGAAAATCATGCACACGTTTCCATTTTTTATTGTCCGTACCAATCATTGATCCCGGACATGGTTTTCCGTTCACATCCCAGTGGCGGATGATATTGGTTGCATATTTACATGTTTTCTGAATGACAAGCACTAATTGCCGCAATCTTACTAGTTGTGTCCAGCTTACATCCTCAATGCAGTCACACAATTCTATAGAAACAGAGTTGCTATTCTTACACACGCTGTAATACTTTGCTCCACCTTTTTTGACCTGATCCGCATATTTTGAGCCTCCGACGGAATAGGCAATGCGATTCATATTTATAGATTTATAAACTTCTCCCTTTTTATCAACAAAATAATGCGCTCCCGCCTCCCTTGTATTCCCTTTGGCAAAGAAAGTAGCATTATCTTTTGCTGTGTCTCCCCGATTGCCTGTATAATGAATAACAATATAACGCACTTCCTTATGTGCTCTCTTACCACCATAACTAATTTTCTTCGCTGATTTCTTGTGAATTTTCATACTTTCCTCCATTCTGTCAGATTACATTTCTGATCTACTTGCTTTCCGTGTTAATTCTCTATCGTTCTTCACATACAACAGCAATTTTGCTGCTTCTTTACTTTATGAGAGGAATCTGTTTTTGTGTCTGTCCCTGCCGGAGTGACATCCTGTACTCTTGCAAAAAAAAAGCTTTTCCTCTAAACTAGTTCACATGGCAACTGAAAAACCAGCACAAGAAATGGGGGATATAATGACAGAGAGTATGAAGGACTACGAAGACGAGTTAGAGAGCTCGTTTCAGACAATTAAAGAGGGGGATATACTGGAGGTAACCGTAATCGGCATTTCCGACACAGAGGTGACAGTGGATTTTAATTATTACACAGAGGGCATCATCCCATTGGAAGAGTGTTCCGATGATCCTGCCTTTTCCATAAAAAACGATTTAAATATCGGAGAAACCATACAGGCAATGGTAATTGACTCTGAAAACGCCAGCGGAAGTGTGATTTTTTCCATGAAAGAGGCTCATAATCTATTGATTTGGGACGAGTTACAGGAGGATTTTGAAAACCGGAGAGTATTCTCCGTAAAAATAACGGAAGCTGTCCCTGCCGGGGTAACCGGATATGTCAAAGGCGTACGGGCATTTATTCCTGCTTCACAGCTTGCGCTAGAATATGTAGAAGACACAGAAAACTATGTGGGTATGACGGTAGAAGCTATCATTATCACAGTGGAATCCAAAGAGAAGCGTCTGGTTCTATCAGCAAAATCAATTGCAAAGGAACACGCTGCTGCAGAGCAATCCGAAAAAATTGGCAGACTTACTGTGGGAGATATTGTAACCGGTACGATAGAGCGCATGGAATCCTATGGTGTATTCATCGACATCGGTGACGGTTTGATGGGCTTGTGTCATATTTCACAAATCACCAATAAATTCATCAAATCACCGAAAGAGATAGTCAAACTCGGAGAAACTGTATCAGCAAAAATCATCAAATTGGAGGGTGACCGCATTTCTCTCAGCATCAAGGCATTAATGGAGGATGAGGTACCGAAAGAAAACGAAACCTATGAAATTCCGGAAGAATTTCAGGCAAACACTGATAGCGAAGGCGACGAAAGTCCTTTTGCTAAGTTATTAAAGGGAATTGAATTATAAATTAAATTCAGGTGTTGGAAAGTCCTTTTATGAACCTTCCAGCACCTGAGTCCTTTTTACAAAAAAATCCTCGTCATCAACCCACACACAATCCCGATTCCTGCCCCTGCTATGACATCCCGCGGAAAATGCAATCCACTGATCACGCGGACTATGGCAAGTAGGATTCCCATGACCCATATTGCCACTGCATGGCTTGGGCTCACAAAAAATAATGTCGTCCCAATGACAAAAATCGAAAACACATGGCGGCTGGGAAAAGACTTCCCCTGCGTTTCTTTCGGAATCAACGGGGTAAAACCGTACACTTCATATGGGCGTTTCGCATTGACCAAACGGCGGAACAGCGATACCGCCATAAGGGACACTGCCGGCACGAGAACAGTGGGGAGCAAAACTTTATATCGCTTTAGCAGATACAGCATCAAAATTATATAAATATAAAATCCTGCAGCCACGTCCGTCAATACCATATCTGTCACTTCCACTATTCGTTTTCCAAAACGAAACGCTTCAATTCGTTTCATTATTTTCTGATAAGTTTCCTTTTTCACAAATACAGCCAGACCCTTTCCGCTTATTCACTTTCCGCAATCTCCTCTGCCACTGCTTTCACATCCAGGCAAAGCTCCTCCAACTGCTTATCATCTACAGTCCCCGGAGCTTCCGTCATAAGACAAGATGCATCCTTCATCTTCGGGAACGCAATGACATCACGGATATTATCCTGCTTTGCTATCAACATGATCAGACGGTCTAATCCATAGGCAAGACCTGCATGAGGCGGTACTCCATACTTAAAGGCATCAATCAGGAATCCAAATTGCTCATTTGCCTTTTCCTTCGTAAACCCTAACGCCTCAAACATAGTTTCCTGTACATCATCCTGATGGATACGGATAGAACCACCACCTAACTCTGTACCATTCAATACAATATCATAAGCTCTTGCACGAACTTTCTCCGGATTACTCTTAAGAAGAGGGATATCCTCCTCCATCGGCATGGTAAACGGATGGTGCATTGCCACGTAGCGTCCCTGCTCCTCGGAATACTCAAATTCCGGAAACTCTGTAATCCAGACAAAACAAAACTCATTTTTATCCAACAACTCCAAGTTGCGTGCAATTTCCAAGCGAAGGTTTCCAAGTACATCCCACACTACTTTATTTTTATCTGCGGCAAACAACAACAAATCTCCCGGCTGTCCATCCATGGCACTAACCAACGCTTCCAGCTCTTCTTCCTTCATAAATTTTGCAAACGAAGACTTGTAAGTGCCATCCTCATTGACACATAAATACGCCAGTCCCTTGGCACCAAAATCCTTTGCATATTTTACAAGGGCATCTATCTTCTTTCTGGGCATACCCCCCTGTCCCTTGGCATTTATTCCGCGAACAGAACCGCCCGCCTCCAAAGCACCTGTAAACACGCCAAATTCGCAGTTCTTGACTATGTCGGACACATCCACAAGTTCCATGCCGAAACGCAAATCCGGTTTGTCAGAGCCGAAACGATCCATTGCCTCCTGCCACGTCATGCGCTGAATCGGCAGGGAGATGTCCACGTCCAGAATTTCCTTAAATACCTTTTTCAGCAGACGCTCATTGACATCCATAACATCTTCTTCATCTACAAAAGAAAGCTCCATATCCAACTGGGTAAACTCCGGCTGTCTGTCCGCACGCAAATCTTCATCCCGGAAACAACGGGCAATCTGAAAATATCTGTCATATCCTGCACACATAAGCAACTGTTTGAAAATCTGCGGAGACTGTGGCAGCGCATAAAAACTCCCCGGATGCACACGGCTTGGCACAAGATAATCTCTGGCTCCCTCCGGCGTGCTCTTAGTAAGCATCGGTGTCTCAATCTCTAAAAAACCTTCCTCAGATAAAAACTGACGAATCAGCATTGCCACACGGCTGCGCAAGATTAAATTACTCTGTAAATCCGGACGGCGCAAGTCCAGATAGCGGTATTTCAAGCGAAGTTCTTCCTTCGTCTTACTATCTCTCTCAATCGGAAATGGCGGGGTTTCGGATTCAGACAACACACGAATTGCCTTTGCTCTCAATTCTATAGTACCCGTTGCCAGCTTCTCATTTACTGCACCGGAACGTGCCGTCACCTCACCCGTCACGGCTACCACAAACTCACTACGAAGTTTCTCTGCCTTGGCAAAGCCCTCACTTCCGATTTCATCTTCTTCAAAAATCAACTGTAAAATTCCGGAACGGTCACGCAAATCCACAAAAATGATTCCACCTTTATTCCTCTGTTTCTGCACCCATCCCATTACAGTGACATTCTGTCCAATATTATTATCTCCCAACTCTGCACACCGGCAGGTGCGCTTTAGGCCCTTCATTGATTCCGCCATAGTTAGCCTCCATTCTGTATCTCACTTTGATTGTCTGTTCCCTATCTTACAATAAAATTCTCCATCTTTCAAGAAATCTCCTGTTTTTCCAGTGCATCCACTTTGCGGGCAACCATCTCATCCACCCGCTCAATGTAATCTGTCACACTCTTTACATTCTCAATCCGACTGACCTGCCGTCTGTCCGGATGATATAATTTCGTAGAAGCTCCGGCTCCCACTGCGAGGATTGTCTGCATCTCCTCCATAATGAGAATGTTATACAGGCATTCACATCCCTCTCTGGCATAACCGATATTTTCCTGCCCGCTGCTGCCTGCATGACCTGCAGAATTTTTCTGGCGATACATATAGTACGGATGATACCCTTGCTCCCCAGCAAATTTTTCTCCCATTGCGAGCATTTCTTCCATACGCTCTCCTCGAATCTGTTCCGCCATGAGAAAATCCCCCTGCGCCTCCAAAACCTCCCGAAGTCCGGATGCTCTCTTAACTACCAGAGAGTGAATAGTTAGGCTATCCGGAGCAAGGCTTTTAATGCGATTCAATGTGTTAGCAAAATCTTCCACCGTCTCACCCGGCAGACCGATAATTAAGTCCATGTTTATATTCGTAAATCCCAATTCTCTTGCCATGGCAAACGCCTGTATCGTCTGCTCTACGGTATGTCTTCTGCCAATTAAATCCAGGGTCTTTTGCTGCATTGTCTGAGGATTAATGGAAATTCGATTTACACCTCGCTCCCGCAATGCAAGTAATTTTTCTTCCATGATACTGTCCGGTCTTCCTGCCTCCACTGTAAACTCCGTGGCATCCTCCACAGGAAAACTTTCTTGTATATGCTGTATCACATCCCGCAACTGCAATCCGGTCAGTGTGGTAGGAGTGCCTCCTCCTATATATACACTGGTCAGGGGTTTTCCTTTCATACTATGTGCCACACCACTGATTTCCTGCTTCAGCGCATTCACATAATCTGCTGCCAGATGACCGAACTGCTCATAGGGATAGGAAGGAAACGAGCAGTAAAGACACGTCGTCGGACAAAAAGGAATTCCTACATAAAGGCTATACCCTCCGTTGTAGGAACTTTGCTTTAATATATTTGCTTCTCTCCGGGAAATGTCCACTCCCAGCCGTGCTTTTTCACTGCTGCAACAATATACCTCCTGCAATTCCAGAAACACTTCTTCTTCCGTTTTTCCGGCAAGTAGTGCATTCATAGGGATTTTCGTAGGTCTGACCCCTGTCATTGTCCCCCACTCTGGAATCCTGCGACGCATTCCCTCCGGAAAGTGACTCTCCGGAAATTCTTTTAAAATCATGTAGAGCAGTTTCTTGAGTACATTTTTGTAATAAGTTCGATATGGATGGGCTGTTTTCCCCTCTTTTTTGTGCCAATCCTCTGCCCCGCTTACCACAGCACTTCTCTCCAGATTGCCCGATTTTGTCTCTACAGAAACAGAAATCTCCGTATCACCAAGATTTATGGCAATATGGAGGTCTCCTTGCTCTCCGTTCACCTGACTGCGGTTTCCCGGAAAAAAACTATTTACTAATGCTTGTATTTCATAATCAAAGTCCTTTTCGGACAGGGTAATTCCTATCATGACTTCCTCTTTTCATCTTGGTATCCCTATTCCACTGCAAAAGGATTAAACATTTTTTCTGTTTTAATAGATGTCATTAATCCATGTCCGGGATATACCTGCACAGCATCCGGCAAAACAAACAATTTTTCCCGAATAGACTGAATCAACCGGGACATGCTGCCCCCCGGAAAATCAGTGCGTCCAACAGATTCCTGAAACAGGGTATCTCCCGAAAACAGAATACACGCCTTCGGAAAATAATAACACATACCTCCCACGGTATGCCCCGGTGTCAAAATACAGCGCATCGTCTGTCCCAATAATTCTAATTCCTCACCATCGTTAAGCCAGTTGTCAGCTTCCAACGACAGCGTCGTTCCCATCTGCGTAGACAAATTTATGGCTTTATCCTTCAAGGTCTCCCGTTCTGCCTCTGCAGCATAGACGGGAATCCCATATTTACTTCGCAATGGCTCCACCGCCAGAATATGGTCAAAATGCCCATGAGTAATCAACATTGCCACCGGCGTCAAATCATTTTTTTCCAGAAATTCACATATGCGCTCCGGTTCATCTGCCGGGTCAACAATGACACACTCCTTAGTATCTTCACGGTACAAAAAGTAACAGTTCGTCTGTACCGGACCAAGCACTATAAATCTACATATCAATCTGCTCATCATTTTCTCCATTCATCATCTATATTACTTATTGCACCCGGAAACAATGTCCCACAGGATACCATCATTTTAACTCCAAAGCCTACGCCTGTGTTCTCTGTACATCCGTGACGCTCTCCACCTGACGCAGCTTAGCCGTAATTCCCCGAAGTTCCTCCACTCCACGAATCGCAAATCCAATCGTAATGGTTGCAATCCCATGCTTACTCGTTCTGGAATTAATATTGCGGATAGTGATTCCGTTTTCCGTAAATACTTTGGTGAGATCCAGTAACACACCAATACGGTCATAGGCAAAAACAGCAATCTCTGCATCATACAATTCATTTTCGTTGCCCGCCGGAGTCATCTGCCACTCCGCCTCAATAATACGCTGTCTGTCTGTATCCGTCATATTCATCATGTTGATACAATCTGTCCGGTGAATAGATACTCCACGTCCCCTGGTGACAAAACCAATAATCTCATCCCCCGGCACCGGACTGCAACACTTGGAAAAATTGACTGATACATCACTCATACCTGCCACTATAATACCACTCTTGGATTTGACGGAAACCTTTGGCTTGACAGAGTTTCCTGACTGAACAGTATTACTATTGTTAACCGCCTCCAAAATTTCCTTATCCGTCGGAATATTAGGATTCTGCTTGCGGTAAATATCCCGCAGTTTATTGATTACCTGCCCCTCTTTCAACCCACCGTGACCAATTGCTGCCAAGACCGAATCCCAATCTCTGAAACCATATTTTTTCTTACACAGGTCTGTATATTCCGTTTTGAGTAATTCATTGATGGCTATACCCTGCGCCTTCGCATAGTTTAACAATAGCTCCTTGCCACGTAGAATATTCTCCTCCTTAAATTCAGAGCGGAACCACTGGTTGATTTTATTCTTTGCCTGTGTACTCTTAACAATAGAAAGCCAGTCACGGCTGGGACCTCTTGAATTCTGTGAGGTCATAATCTCAATCCTGTCACCGTTCTGAATCCGGTAATCAATATTGACCAAATTACCATTCACTCTGGCTCCCACCATTTTATTGCCCACGGCACTGTGTACTGCATAAGCAAAATCAATCGGCGTAGAGCCCGCCGGTAAATTTTTCACATCTCCGTCTTTCGTAAAACAATATACATGATCGGAAAACAAGTCTAAATCACTCTTTAACAAGCTGAGGAACTCTTTGTTATCCGACATATCCCGCTGCCATTCTAAGATACGACGCAGCCAGGAAAGTTTCTCCTCCTCGCTGTCAGAAGTATCCTGACCATACTGATTTTCCTTATACTTCCAATGAGCAGCAATGCCGTATTCTGCAGTACGGTGCATCTCGTAAGTACGTATTTGAATCTCAAAGGGCTGCCCGTGAGGACCAATCAGTGTGGTGTGCAAGGACTGATAATTATTTGGTTTCGGCATTGTAATATAATCTTTGAAATGTCCCGGAATCGGCTTATATATTTCATGAATCACACCCAAAGCCGTATAGCAGTCACGCTTGGAATCCACGATAATGCGCACGGCAAATAAATCATAAATCTGTTCCAGCTTTTTATTCTGTGTGACCATTTTCTTATAGATACTAAAATAATGTTTTGCACGTCCGTCAATCGTTGCCTTGATGCCCGCTGCCTCAATATGGCTGCGAACCTCCTCTACAATCTCAGCAATAAACTCATGCCGTTTCACTTCCCCCAGCTCTAAGTTGCGGGTGAGTTCTCGATACATTTCCGGCTCCAGATAGCGGAAAGACAAATCATCCAACTCTACTTTCACTTTAGAAATGCCCAAACGGTCTGCTATCGGGGCATAAATATCCATCGTTTCCGTAGATTTTTCCTTCTGTTTCGGAGGTGTCTGATACTGCATGGTTCGCATATTGTGCAGGCGGTCAGCCAGCTTAATCAGAATCACACGGATGTCCTTTGCCATGGCAAGAAACATCTTCCGCAGATTTTCAGCCTGCATCTCCACCTTATCTGCCACATAGTTCAACTGGGTCAGCTTCGTAACACCGTCTACCAGAAGTGCCACTTCCTCGCCAAACTCCGCAGTAATCTCCTCATCGGTCATAACCGTATCTTCCACTACATCATGGAGCATTCCCGCTACAATGGTTTCCTTATCCAACTCCAACTCTGCCAGAATCAGACAGACACAAATCGGATGGATAATATACGGCTCTCCGGATTTACGCAACTGTCCCTCATGGGCTTCACTGGCAATTCTATATGCCTTCTCAATCATGGAAATATCATCCGAAGGATGGTATTTTTTTATCATCTTGATGAGACCGTCATAAAGCTTCTCAGGCGCAGTAAAATCTGCTGGTATTGTACTTGTCGCTAACTCCCCCGTATCAATCTTAAAACCAAGTCTTTCAATCTTGTTTTCTTCCATATGCAGCCCTCCATCCTTCGTCCCGCGACGGCATCCGTGCATTTGTACTCATACGTCAAGCAAAAATGCTATTACAGGCTAGTATACGAAATTTTTCTTAGAAAATCAAGGATGTAATGGATTTTAAGTCATACAGTGACGTAGAGTGACGCAGAATGACGCAGAAAGTTGGCATATTTTCCCTTGAGGGAACGGCTCTCGCCTCAGTGAACATACGTAGCAGTGCATAAAAGGGCAAAATACGCCCTTTAAGCACTGACGATGTTCAGTGTCCCTCCTGGGAAAATATGCCAACTTTCTGCTGTGTATCGTCTATTTTTTCAGATTTTCATCGCTCTGATGCATTATTCAATTAATTGTTTTACTTACCAGATTCAATAAAGAAGTATTTTGCACCTACTGAAATAGATTTTCAACATCTGAATCCCCGATAGTAGCTTACTCGCAATCCAAATCCATCAGTCGTCTCATCAGCGTGTCAAATTGTTCATCTGATAATTTTTCATCCTCGTATGCGTCTGTGATTAGTTCCTCCAATTCATCCCACTCATACTGACTGATACCCTTACTGTATTTATCCAACTCTTTGTCCCATTTTCTGTACATATTTCCCCTCCCTGTATCACAAACTTGTCCGGCAGGACAGATATCCGCCAAAAAGCAATATTTTCTATGCATCGCATAACAGTAGCATTACACTAGTTCCGGTGTGTAGACACTCATACCATCTAACACATATTTTACCAGAGTTTCCACGCTCAGACAACACTCCGGTAATTCCTCTGAGAATGCTACCTCATTTTTTTGATCGTCCGCTCCAAATACTACACGGTAAACCCTATTATTTTCTGATAAAATATCGTCTTTGATTTCTATAATACAACTTCGATTCCATCCCGGCTGTGGCTGTAAACGTCCCAAAAACCATACCGGGTCGAGACAGCGAATCATAGTGATACATTTATTACGAGGAATTTCTGCCATACGAAGAATTTCGGTATCCTTCAAATCTCGTTTTGATAGTTGACTGATATCGTCATATTGAATTTGTATCTGCTCCGCACGGAAACGTTCACATATATATCCATGAAACAATTCACATACCTGTTCCTCGTAACCGTCAGCGGTAAAAATTTGGATGACTTCTACAGGGGTTTCCCCCTCCTCATACAAGTATGCCACCATGCCAACGGGTTCACTATTCTGCCATACTGTAATCAGTTCTCCCTCATAAGTATGTGTCTGTGTCTCCAGTTCCCGCAAATAATCTTCTGTGGGGGGCACATATATCCCCTCACGGCTTTCTCCGGCAAGCCTAACCGCCATCTTCCTCTCCTCCCCGGAAAGATTGCCGAAAGGCACTATCAAAAGTTCCGCCGCCACCAATTCTTCCTGCTTTCTCGTAACCAGACAAATCATCTTTTCGGCAAATCCCACCGGCACAAATTGATATGGCAGATAAATTTCCACGGCTGCCGGCATGAGGTAAGCAAATGGCACTCCCTGTTCATTTAATATACGCAATGCTTCTTTCAATAAAGTTCCCATATAACCCCTGCCACGCAGTTCCTCTTTCGTACATACTCCCACAATGTAATGTACATTTACCTTTTCTTCTCCCACTTGCAGTACATAAGGATTCATATGGAGCATGGATGCAATCGTTTTCTCTTTCACAAGCTGTCCGGATGTACCGGATGTATTTGCAGGCGGCATCCCGGCTTTTGGGCACAATAAAAGAAGCACCTGGTTCCTTTTCCATGTGCTATCCATATAATGCTCTACAAACTGCTCCCTATCACCAAACACATCAATCCAAAGCATTTCACATGGCTTACGCCATAGTTTCTTTTCCTCCTGATGCTGCAGTCGGATAATCTCGTTTGTCTCCATGGATACTCTGCCTTTTCTCTATATTTTTACCCCCGATGATTCAAGACTCAAAAGAGTAGCATGATGGCGCCAATTTGACCCCTGCCTCAATCTTGATATTTCAACATCGGAAACACCAAAGCACATTAATCCTTCCCATCATATAAATTATGGATTAGTTCCACTGTCCGTTCTGTAGAATTTCCGTCTAATGCTCCCAGGAAAAACTCCCGAAATTTCTCATCTACTGACACTTTTTGTTCATGTCCCAGATTCCGGTTTATCTCCGATAGCAATTCATCAAACTCCCGTATAATCGCTCCCGGTGCGAAGGCGGAAAAGTCAAAATATAAATCCCTCTCTGACAGATACTCCTCCAAATCAAAGGTATAAAACAGCATAGGGATATCTAACAATGCCGCCTCAAAAACCGTAGAACTGTAATCTGTCACCAACAAATCCGTCACAAAGAGTAAATCATTGATATTCTCCTTTCCGTTCAAATCAAATACCCGGCTTTTGTAACAATCCTCCACTATGATATCCGACTTCACAAAAGGATGCTGTTTCACAATAAGTACCACATCTTTAGGAAGTCTGTCCATGACTTCATTGATAGGAAACTTCTCCATAGGGTAATATGCCGTTTTATTCCCGCTGCCCCGAAAGGTGGGGGCGAATAGTATTATTTTCTTATTCTGCCACTCCGGATACCTCTTATAAAGTTCTTCTATCGTCTCCTCCCGGTACTTTCTGTCAAAAAAAACATCGGTTCTGGGCACACCTACCGGCTTAATACAATTTATGTCAATGCCGAATGCTTCACTGTAAAACGGTGCAATCCCTTCACTACTCGTCAATGCAGCCGTATAACTCCTATGATTTCTCGTATCCTGTGATAACGATGTTTTACCCAGCTCAGACAAACCAAAGAGCTTAAACGCCCCACAGGCATGCCACATCTGCAAAATCTCTGTGTCATTGCGAACAGACAGTGCGTGTAATTGCGGAAAAAAATCCTCCAACACAATTACTCTCGCCCTTGCCGCCAATGCCGCACACTCCTTTAGTTCTTTTCCCGTCAGCTTATGTACCGGACGAGTGGTAAGGAATTCCGTAATTTCCAGAGTATTCTCTTTTTTTAATGCTTTCCGTACCCTGTCTAAATTACCCCCGTCATCCACTGCTCTCTCTGACAAAAATAAAACACCCGACGTCTGCGTCACTTTTTTGCGAAAGCGCTCATACCACCTTTTAAAATAATTTGTCTTGTATTCCCGGACGCTGTATCCATAGCCTGTCCATCCTTTTACCATATCATGAGCATGGTAGAGCATGGCCTTTTTCCCTGACATACCTTTCGCACTGGGGCGGAGTTTGCCGATACCCTTCACTGCTAACGCTCCGGATAACAGCCATATCGGCAGGAACAATGTACAAAGTCCATATGTGACCTTCCTGCCGACACTATGCAATACCGATTCCTTTTTCATGTGATGTTCCAGCCATTCCACCGGTATCTCTGCTTCAAGCACCTGTTCCCTCCACTGCATTTCCTGATTCACATACAGCAATGCCACGCGAAAGGGACTCTCCGGATGGTGTACCTTGAAATCCGACAAAATATATTCTGTCCGGACATCCACAGAACCTCTGACAGACAACCTGGATTTCTCAGAAGTGCACTGCACAAAGAAAGGATACAAACGTTGCTCCGTCCTGCCGTCTATTTCCCTGTAAAAGCGCAAAAGCATATGCATCTGTGATATTTCCGTATGCCAGCCGGAAAACTCTCCCGCAATCTCTATTGCACAATAAGATACTCCATCTATAACCTTGCAATCGCTTTTACACTCAAAATTTTTCAATTCGGTACTTTTGTTTTCTGTCTGCATCCTTATAAACTCCTATTTATATTAATATAATGCCAAAAAATATTCCTCATTCCGTCACTGCAGTCACCTTAAATGCGCAAATTCTATCCACTTGTTTTGCCGCCGCTGCATAGTAAACTGACTCAAAATTAACATATAAATACTTTCCGCTAACTGCTATTTCTTCATTCATGGAAGGCATATCTATTATCTTCTCTCGCTTACCGGGCTTTACGATTCCAAATGAAATCCTTGACATATCCGGTTTATATACATCCAATTGATGAATATAGCCTTTTTTAGACGAATTGGCTTGAGAAGAACGGGAAAAAATCAACCTGCCATTAGAAGTAAAGCTCAGACCCTGCACACGGTTCGCAATTTTAATTCTTTGCAATAACGCAAGTGTGGGCTTTGCATCTTTATTGACAATCCGATAAGAACCCATATAGCCGAATCCCGTTTCGGCGTAGGCAGCTACCCACAAAAGCCCTTTGTAATATGTCACTGCTGACGCCCGCTGTCCTAATTCCGCTTTGGTATCATATGCCTCTATTTTTATATATTTCTTTCTTTTCTTTGCCGCTTTCTCAACCTCGGAAAACGGAATACTTCTTAGGGTAGTGGACTGACAAATCCACAAATTCTTATCATCGCAGGTAATACCCCCCGCATGGGTTTTGTTCGGCAATATAATCGTTGTCAGCAGCCTCTTGCCGGACTTACCCATAACATAAATCACGGAATTGTCCAAGCCTTTTTTATCATATGCACTAACTAACATATAAGAACCGGCAAAGGTAAGTCCTTGCGGCACCATGGACGAAGATGCGAACTCAGCCACATTGGTATTAATCATGCCCGGCAAAATCACACTCTTTGAATATATTAAGTTATTTTTCAAAAAACCACAGCTCTGAACCGCCTCTGACTTCAAAAAAGTCTTTCGCGTCTTGAAAAACTTTGCCTTTGTACTGGTTTTTGCCACAGCAACCGGCTCCCCGGACTTGACCGAAGACTTAACGCTCTCATAGTCCATTCCTTTATAATTACGGTATGCCGTCACTGCAAATTGATATGCGACTCCATTTTCTAATCGATTAATCAAGCAAGTCACATTAGACTTTCCGGCTATGGTAGCTACCGGAACCGATTTAGCGCCCTTGTACTGATAAATGTGATATCCGGATGCCCCGGTAATGGGCGACCATGTAATACGTACACATTGATTGCCACTGCGCACTTTGATAACAGGTTTCGCCGGCAACGTAGTTGTCGATAATTTTTCTGAATACGCACCGGTATTTTCCGTTACGGCATGATAGGCACGAATCCGATAACGGTATGTGGTTCCCGACTTCAACCCCTTATCTTTATACAAAAGCGCCGTCGTCGTTGCCACTAACGCTTCTGCACCATTTCCTTCAGAGCGAAAAATCTGATAACCGGTTGCGGATTCTGCCGCCTTCCAGCTCAAAGTAATGGATTTTGCTGTACGACCTTTGAATCGGAAGGTTACCGGAGTATTTCTCCCCGCTGCGCCAGCATATTTTATGAATATTTCTGTGCCTATTATAGCACAAAACAGGGATACTGCTAATACCATAGCTAAAATCCCTGTCTGTTTCGTTGATTTTCCGGTTCGATGCATTATTTTTCAAGTTCTCCTTCCCGGCATGATGTCGCTATCATGCTAACACTTCAAAAATCCTTTCTAATGCTCCGCTTTCCACATAATCGTATTGTAAATTAATAAACATCTGGCGTTTCCGGAAGTCATCTCCATTTTTTTTCAAGAGCTCTAATAATTCCTCTAAAGTATATGCTATTTCACCCGGCACAGTTTCCCGATAATCACGATAAAAACCTCTGTCGTATTTTTCCAAATCATAGGCATATAAAATAATCGGCTTATTCAGCAAAACAAACTCCACCACTGTTGAAGAATAATCCGTGATCAACATATCCGCAACCATATATAAATCGGTTATATCACTATAGTCTGTCATATTTACGCAATATTCATTAGTGGGAATATTTTCTGCAGGATATTTAGGATGCATTTTTATCAGAATAATCCAATCCTCACCCAATATTTCCTGAATACGGTTTATGTCAAATCTTTCCAATAATTCATCGTTTTCCTCTTTTGACGCACGAAATGTAGGGGTATACAGCAGGATTTTCTTCCCCTTCCACTCAGGATAGCGTGCCCATATCAACTGCCGTCTTCTCTCCTTATCCTCCTCATCAAAATATGCATCAATCACTGGCACCCCTGTCGCATAAATTCGTTCCGGCGGTATTGCAAACGCTTCACTGTAATAAGAAATCACCTGAGTGGAGGTCACAAATAAATGCGTCACCTTTTCATTGGACTTAGCCACCAAAGCTCGAACTTCTTCATTCTCCTCCGTGGACAAACCAAAACGCTTAAATGCACCTGCACCGTGCCACAATTGTATAATTTGCTGCCCGTCGGTATTCATATATGCCAAGGGAATAAAATTATCATTTAAATATATTTGTTTCGCCACAGCCATCTTAAGCGGCACAGAGAAAAAAAATTGCAAGACCCCTGCTATCCCGGAAAAAAAACTCCCGTTTGGCTGTAACAAATCCTGTTTACTATAAGAAACTATCTCACATCTATCATCCCGTCTCTTTATTTCTTCTGCCACAAGCTGTAAATTTCCGTTCAGACCACGATTGTGTCCATTAAACAGGACAACCTTATCTTTTCTTTTGCAAAGCCGACGACTGACATTATACACAGAAGCAAACAGTCGGTATCCCCATTGTTTCATCGCTGTCTCCATTTCCGTCGTTAGGATAACGGCACCAATCAATACGCTATTTCGTCCTCCCAACCGTAATCCTAAACCGGACATCATTCATTAAACCAATTCCGCTTCTATTGTAACAGAAGTTCCTTCAACTTGCCACCCCTGTTACCTATTTGAACCCCATTTAGGCTGCTAACACGAACCGTATTATTGCATAGAATAAATAGAATGACTTTTAGGAGTATTTCTATGAACCGTGTTGCTTCCATCATTCATCTTGACTACGCAAAAAAAATGGGACTAACAGGAAAAGGTGTGGGTGTTGCCATACTAGACACAGGGGAGCGTGTTATTATATTGTCAAGTTAGCAGGAACCTAATAAATACAAGGGTTTCGGCTGATTTAGTCCTACAGAAAATGCCGGTTACGTCAACATCTTCTTTTTATCACACACTTCAAAAATTAAAATCATAAAAAAGGTGGCCACTTGACCACCTTTAAAAATTTGCCTGAAAAATATTTTACCAATCGGTTACATTTTCAGCTTGGAAGACGTTTTTGCATTCTTTATCAATTTACGATACTTTGACAGTTTGCTTTTGGGTGCCTGAACTTTCAGTTTTTTGGCATTGCCGTAAAATGCTTTTTTCCCAATTTTTTTTATACTTGTAGAACGAATGATAACACGGTTGAGTTTTTTACACTTATTAAATGCTTGTTTACCGATTGTTTTGATATTTTTTCCAAGTGTAATCTTTTTCAATTTTTTGTTTTTTTCAAAGGCTTTGTCTGCGATTTCAGTCACTTTATATTTCTTGCCGGCAACGGTAATCTTGTCCGGAATGGTGACTGTACTGGTGGCACGTTTACCATTATTTACTTTAACGCAACGTTTCTCACCAGAAGGTGCAGTATATTTGATTCCATTTATTGTTACACTGCCGTTTGATGGTAACACGGCTTTTTTGAGAATGTTTTTTGGTATTGTTACATGGGTATTCGGATAAGAATATTTCTCTGTAACAATGCTCGTTTGTTTTTTGTATGTCAGGGTGTATGTTTTACTGACTGGTTCATATGTAGATGTATTTATATAATGAACAATATGCGCTTTAGTGTTGCTGCTGGTTTTTATATCTTCTTCAATCTGGTAGCAGAGGACACCAGAGTATACGGTAGTATCTTTATAGCTGGTTGTGCTGCTGGAGTTGTCTGCATTCGAACTTGTATTGGAATTCGATTTTGAGGGCTCGTAAACGTAATATGTTTTCGGTTTTTCCTCAGGGTAATAATAATACATTAGGTTGTTTTTCATATCGTAATACTGCTCCAAGGTAACAATGCAAGTACGCCTCAAACCATCAGAGCCCACGCTAATCGTATAATAATTGGGGTTATGCCTATAAGTAATCTGTGTGTCTGTATCAGTTGTAGTAGTATAGGGTTTTCCATCTGCCTCTGTAACTACTCTGACTATCTTTTTTGAATTTAGTACCGCCTCGCTTTTTTTAATAATTTCATTAGCATCCTCTTGCGTCTGCGCATCTGTGGATGGGGCTTCTGTTGCCTGCACTTCAATTCCTGTCAGCATAGTCGCTGTCAGTACGCATATTATAAGAAATTTTTTCATTATATCACTCTCCTCTCTTCCACAATATAGCATAAAGGATTATATGTGTCAATTACTCAAACTTCACACATGAATAACTGGAAATTTTCCTATAAAACAGGCTGTCTCTAATCACTTAGTATGCGAATTTTCTGCTTGTAAGTCCATCTGTGTCCGCATTATGAAGTTTAGCACTCCTCTGGCAACCCGACTGGCAGTGTGGAAATAATTATCATAGGACATGCGGTATTTCCAATAAAATAGCAAGAGAGGGAGTGATGTTATTGTGACAATTGAAAAGTTGTCTGAATTACAGTCAGTTCCAATTATGGAACTGAAAAGAGAGGAACTGGCAAACGCAGATGAGATAGTGATAGATCAGTCAAAAAGCCAAAGTTTACGTGTGATAAGTTTTTTGGAACAGACAAAAAATCCCTTTGCACAAAATGTAGGGGAATATATCGTGCAAATAGGCTATATGGAGGGGGCAGAAGATACATTAGATGACCGTATGATTCTGCTTGCCAGAAGACAAACCAGGATTGATATATGACGTTATTAAGATCAGGAGGAATACAGATGAAAGCGAAAGATTTTTATAACGTGGCTGTTTATCTCCGCCTGAGCAGGGATGATGTTTCTGCAAAAGAGGGAGATATGGAAAGCAACAGTATCCGTTCCCAAAGGGATATGATACGTTCTTATATCCGTAAGCATGATGACATGGAGATTTATGATTTCTATGTGGATGATGGATGGTCGGGAGCAAATTTTGACAGGCCTTCCTTCCAGCGGATGATGGAGGATATAAAAGCCGGTCACATTGACTGTGTGATCGTAAAGGATTTGTCCAGATTTGGACGAGATTATATTGAAGCCGGGCGGTTGATTCAAAAGACCTTTCCGGCTTTTTCTGTGCGGTTTATTGCGTTAAATGATAACTTTGATTCCCTGACGGCAGATTTTAATGAAACATCACTTGTACTGCCTGTCAAGAACTTTATCAATGATTCGTATTGCAGTGATATTTCTAAAAAAGTAAGGAGCCACGGGCAGGTAAAGAGGGAAAATGGAGAATTTATCGGTGCCTTTGCAGTGTATGGGTATCGGAAAGACCCGGAGAATATCAACCATTTACTGGCGGACGACTATGCCGCCGGTATCGTGAAAAAAATATTTGCATGGAAGATTGCAGGATTGAGCAATCTTGCCATTGCGAATAAACTGAACGGAATGGGAGTGCTTTCTCCAATGGAATATAAAAAATCACAGGGACAGAAATTCTCTACAGCTTTTTCTACCAATGCAAAGGCAAAGTGGTCTGCTGTGGCAGTAAAACGCATCTTGATTAACGAACTCTATATTGGAATGATGGTTCAGGGGAAATATGAAAAGGTAAACCATAAGGTAAAACGATCGGTAGAAAAACCAAAAGAAGAATGGGTCAGGGTAGCAGATACCCATGAGGCGATTATTTCAGCAGAGGATTTTGGAATTGTCCAAAAGCTCTTGGAAGTGGACAGCAGGGCTTCGGCGGGAAAGGTCGGCAGTCATATGTTTACGGGCTATCTGTTCTGTGGGGACTGTGGGGAGCCGATGATCCGCAGGGTAAACCGATATAAGGGAACTGAAAAAGTTTATTTTATCTGTCCTACTAGAAATAAAGGATTAGGCTGCACCAGACACAGTATCCCGGAGGAAGAATTAAAGCGGCTTGTACTCCGGGCATTGCAGCAGCAGCTCGCACTGTTTTTGGATAAGAGTTATGTGTTGGCATATATTGAGGATATGGAAGTCCACTTTGATGAGGTGGTTGCCTTTGATAAGGAAATTGAAAAACTTCGGAAAGAGCAGGAAAAATATATGTCCTTACGCACCGCTTTGTATGAGGACTTGAAACAGGGAATCATCACGGAGGAGGATTTCAAAGATTTTCGGCAGATTTATGAAAAGCAGTATCAGGAAACGGAGGATGCCATCAGACAGCAGGAGAATACCATCAAGGAGTTATTTAGGGCAGGCGTGCTGGCAGGGGCAAATCTGGAAAAAATGAAATCTGCTTTGGAGATTACGGAATTAAGCAGGGATATTGTAGTGACTTTTTTAGGGCGCATTCTAGTTTACGAAGATAAGAGGGTATTTATAGAACTCAGGGCAAAAGATATGTTTTTGGGAGTTCTTATGCTAGCAGACTACTTTGAGAGTCAAGAATAGAACAGTAGAAAGGAGGTGTCGTGATTATGGCACGGACTTCTAAGAAACGAAAGCCGGAACAGATGCCTGTTATAGCTGAGCGATTTCATGTCGGGATATATGCGAGGCTTTCCGTAGAGCAGCGATGCAAAGCTGATTTGCAGGACGAATCAGCCAGAAAAAATGAATCCATTGATACGCAGATTGAGATTGCCAGACAATACCTTAGTGAACATCCGGAGATGGAACTATATGACTGCTATACAGATTTAGGTAAGACCGGGACGAACTTTAAGAGGGAAGGCTTTGAACGGATGATGCGGGATGTGAGAAAAAAGCGGATTGACTGTATTATTGTGAAAGATTTATCCCGCTTTGGCAGGAACCACATTGAAACAGGAAATTATATTCAAAAGATTTTTCCTTTTATGGGTGTGAGGTTTATTGCGGTCACGGATGGAATTGATACATTTAGACCGAAAGCCGATGGGGATGATATGACAATCAATCTGAAAAATCTGGTAAATGAGATGTATGCAAAGGATATAGCAGAAAAAGTGAAATCCAGTAAGCGGAGTAAACAGGAGCAGGGGAGTTATACCGGGGGGATTCCTGCATACGGGTATCAGGCAAAGTGGGTGGATGGAAAGAAATGCCTCTATATCTGCCCGGAAACAGCAGAAATCGTAAAGGAAATCTATGAAATGTATCTGTCCGGGAAAAACATGAAACAGATCGTAGAAATGCTGTATGAAAGGGGATTGCACCGTCCATATGATTACAGAAAGACCGGCCATATATACAGGCAGGAAGGAGAAGTGTTAGAGCAGTGGAGCAGTGGGACAGTAAAACTGATACTGACCAATCCTGTCTATATGGGGTGTCTGGTACAGGGGACAACCTCTGGACGACAGTATCAGATCAGAAATCGGCATGATGTGGACCGTGATGATTTTTCCGTCTGCTACAATACCCATGAGGGGATTGTGAGTGAGGAGCAGTTTTTCAGGGTAGCTGCCATGTTTGAAAGATCAGCGGCAAAATACTGTAATAATACCGGATTTTCTAAAAAAGTACCAAAAGAGGAAGATATTTATGCCGGAATATTGTTTTGTGGGGATTGCGGGAAAGAGATGGCAAGGACTGCAAATGCAAAGCAGCTAAGTTCCGGAGATATGATACGCCATTATGGTTATTATTGCAGAAATTCAAGAAGAATGGATGAAAAATATTGTCCCGCAAAGAGCATAGGATTAAGTGTGTTGAATGGACTGGTAAAAACTGCTCTGGATCAGGAGTTTCGGCTGTCTGATCTGCATCCGGGCAGACTGGCAAAAGAGTGTGAAAAGCAGACAGAGGATATGGAGAGAATACTCAGGCAGGAGATTGTCCAGTGCGAAAGACAACTAAAGGACAAGAAAAAGCAGGGGAGTGAATTATATATCAAATATCATACAGGCAGCCTTTCTTTAGATGAATTTCAAAAGAAAAAGAAAGAAAATGAGGAATCACTTCATAATGTAATAGGAAGAAAGTCAGAACTGGAGATCAAGTTGGACGGTCTGGAACGAAAGGGACGGGAAAAGAGTAAGTTTCTGCGTAGTCTTTTGAAATGTAATGAAAAGACGGTATTAACAAGTGAGGTAATACATACCCTGATCAGTCGGATTGATGTATATGCTGACCATCGGGTAAAGATAACTTTTGCGTTCCGGATGAATGAACTATTGAGTAAAGGCGGTGAAGAACAATGATGAAAAAAGATACGATAAATACAATCCGGATTGCTGTTTATATGCGTTTGTCAAAAGAGGATGAGAAGATACAGACAGAAAGCAACAGTATTTCCATGCAGCGTATTTTGATCCGAAAGTATATCAAGGAACATTTTGATAGTTATAAGATACTGGAATATCAGGATGATGGTTTTTCGGGGACAAATTTCAATCGGCCGGGAGTGCAAAATCTTCTTGAGGATGCAAAAAATGAGAAGTTTGACTGCATTGTAGTAAAAGATTTTTCACGGTTTGGCAGGGATTATATTG
>JAFLTA010000026.1:0-21360 GCA_022510685.1 Lachnospiraceae bacterium
ATAATTCGCTCATTTCAAATGAGCGAATTATGAGCGAATTAATGAGCGGAAAAATGAAGGAACCCATACAGCAGATATTGGAGTATCTCAAAGATAACAATACTATAACTACAATGATAGGAAAGGAGATTACAGGTAAATCAGAAGCTCAAGTTCGTAGATATTTGAAAGTACTAAGTGATTGTGGAGTCATTCAAAGCAAAAAAACAACAAAAGGAAATGTATATACAAAACTTTAAGATAATTCGCTCATTTCAAATGAGCGAATTATGAGCGAAAAATTTATGGCGAGCTAATCCGGCTTCTTGCGATTTTTTTACAAAAAGTTGGATTTATGCCCTCATAAAAGAGATTTTAAATTTACAGCAAAGAAGGATAAATCATGAAAAATACCAAAAAAGCAAAATATAGTATAATGATTGTCACCATAATAAGCTGTATCATTATGGCTTTCATTGAGATAGTCATCGAACCGTCATATGTTATCAAGTCAGCAGCGAAAGCCGTGATTTTTTTGTTGCTGCCGGTGATTTCCATGAAATTATTAAATATGGAAGTATTTGGTCACTCTTTTCTATTAAATAAAAAAACGATAATGAAGTTATTATTGCTTGGTTTTTTGATTTACATAGTAATAATCGTAGCATATTTCCTGACGAGAAATATATTTGATTACCCTTCATTAGTCAACTCTCTTTCAACAGACCAGAAAGTAAATAGCGGCAGTTTTATTTGGGTTGCCTTATATATTTCCTTTTGCAACTCATTTTTGGAAGAATTTATGTTTCGTTTTTTCTCATTTATTAAATTATCTGATTATACGACAAGGAGTGTCACATACATATTAAGTGCTGTTTTATTTGCGGTTTATCATATAGCAATGATTGGAACAGCATTTCCATTGCCGTTGCTGATATTAGCCCTAATCGGATTATCTATTGGTGGGATTATATTTGATTATGTAGATGAAAAAAACAAAAATATTTATAATTCATGGATTATTCATATGTTTGCAGATTTTGCAATAATGACAATATGGTATATTCATATATAGAAATGACCCCAGCATCATTTAGAAATTTATGTGCGTAAAATTCATTCAACATTTAACCATTGTACAAATAATTGAACTATAAATTTAACGGATGAAAGGATATAATCATGTTTCAAAATCAAAAAGTCATTCCCCTTCCGGAAAAACTCAGGCGCAATCGACGTACTTTTTGGATGCTTTACCTGGGAACGCTGATTGGGATTCCGGCGCTGACATTTTTTATATGTTTTTCCATAATGGGATGGGAGGGGATGGTGCGAGATATAGGTAAGCCCAGACCCCAGGATATTTACATGCTCTTTCAGATTTTGTTTATATACAGTATTCCCTTTTTTTGTTTTTATTTGGGGATGCGAAACTCCCATAAAGCGTGTTTGGAGAAATATGATTCTATGTTATCTGAAGAACGCAGGCAGTTGGATAGACAGTTTCAACGTCCCATACAGATGGGAGAGGTGATTTATACTCAAAGACATTTTCTACACAGGGATAAGTATCGATTGTTTTTTTATTATATTCATTCCTACGAGGAAATTATATGGGCATATCAGGCACAGTCCCTGTATCAAATGAACCAGATGGAAGCTTTGCCGGTTCCGGTTTTTGCACCTTCCGATTTGCGGTTTCATACCATTGTTCTTGTGACAAAAGATGGAAAGAAATATGCGGTCTTTATGGGTAATTGGAATCAGATGGTGCCACATATGTCGCGAAATACCATTCTTGGGTACGGCAAGGAGCAGAAGCGGCAGGCAAAAGAGCGGCGGCATAGAGATTAGTGTGGTTTTCATTGACTTTGCATACCGTGTATACTATAGTTTAGAAAGAATTGTTTGATTATTTCATATATATTTACCGAAAATGTGCATACAGCGTTTATATTACAATTGTTGCTTCCGACAAAGGCGGCAGAATGGGGGATTACTATGGAGCAGATAAAAATTAAATATTTTACCGACAAAATTGATAAGTTGACGTACATAGAAGGTAAATCTGACTGGATTGACCTTCGGGCATCGGAGGAGGTTGAGCTTAAGCAGGGGGACTTCTGCCTGATTCCGCTGGGTGTGGCGATGGAGCTTCCCGAAGGATATGAGGCACATATCGTTCCCAGAAGCAGTACATACAAAAATTTCGGTATCATTCAGGCAAATCACTGTGGCATTGTAGATGGTTCCTACTGTGGTGATAACGATATGTGGCGTATGCCGGTTATAGCCATGAGAGATACCGTGATTCATGTGAACGATCGGATATGCCAGTTTCGTATCGTGGAGAATCAGCCACAGATACAGTTTGAAGAAGTAGAACATCTGGAGGGGAAAGACCGTGGAGGATTCGGAAGTACCGGTAAGCAGTAGATAGTAAAAACAGCCAACTGAAATGGAGTAAATAGATTTATGTAGCCAAGATAATGGCGGAGAGGTAGGTGCAGCAATGGAGAAGGAAAAAATTTTACGGCATTTAGACCATACATTATTAAAGCAGGATGCGACTTGGGAGCAGATACGAAAACTCTGCGACGAGGGAATCAAATACGAGGTGGCGAGTGTCTGTATCCCGCCCTGCTATGTGCGTGAGGCGAAAGATTATGTAGGTGACAAGCTGAAAATCTGTACGGTCATCGGTTTCCCTAACGGCAATCATACCACAGCGGCAAAGGTGGCGGAGACGCTAGATGCTGTAGAGAACGGTGCAGACGAAATTGATATGGTAGTTAATATTAATCGCATTAAAGATGACCGTTTTGAGGAAGTGTACGAAGATGTTAAAGAGGTGCGTCGGGTTTGCTCCGGTAAAATTCTTAAAGTCATAATAGAAACCTGTCTGCTTACCCAGGAGGAGAAAATAAAAATGTGCCATGTGGTGACAAAAGCCAAGGCAGATTACATAAAAACATCCACCGGTTTTTCCACAGGGGGAGCTACGTTAGAAGATGTGGCACTATTACAGAAGCATATCGGTGACGGGGTTAAGGTGAAGGCAGCGGGAGGCATTTCTACCATAGAAGATGCAGATAGTTTCCTGCGGATTGGTGCGGACCGCCTGGGGACCAGTAGACTGATTGCACTTTATGAAGGTATGGGAGACAAGCAAGTTTGACGATTTTTCTATCGACTGTGAATAGTAAGGTTAATAGTCAAAGAAGAACATGACAGATTGTAATCAGCTTTTGGAAAAGAAGAGAGGTTGTTGATGAAACAGGTTGTATTAAAAATTGATGTGGAAAGAACAAAGAGCACTATTGCGCCGGAAATCTACGGACAGTTTTCCGAGCATCTGGGACGGTGTATTTATGAGGGTATCTATGTCGGGGAGGATTCCAAGATACCCAACGTGCGCGGAATGCGTAAAGATGTTGTGGAAGCATTGAGAGAGATTCGTATGCCTGTGCTGCGCTGGCCGGGTGGTTGTTTTGCAGATGAATATCATTGGAAAGACGGAATTGGTGCAAAAGAGGAGCGGAAGAGAATCGTGAACACAAACTGGGGTGGCGTGGTGGAAAATAACCACTTCGGCACCCATGAATTTATGGATTTGTGTGCTCAGATAGGCTGTGAGCCGTACATTGCCCTGAATATGGGAAGCGGTACGGTGCAGGAGGCGGCTGATTGGATCGAGTATATGACTTACGATGGAGATTCGGAACTGGCAAAGCAGCGCAAGCGTAACGGTCAGGAAAAACCATGGAAACTCAAGTATATAGGTGTGGGTAATGAAAGCTGGGGCTGTGGAGGCAGTATGGAGCCGGAATATTATGCCGATTGTTACCGTCATTACCGCACGTTCTGTAGGAATTTAAGCGGCAATGAGTTGTTTCCGGTGGCTTGTGGTCCCAATGGAGAAGATTACCATTGGACGGATGTGATCATGCCGCGGCTTAAAACCACACTTCGGCGATCAGTTTACATTATTATACACTTCCTACGGGAGACTGGGAGCACAAGGGAAGTGCCACGGAGTTTGATGAAAAGGAGTATTATCAGACGATTCGCCAGACACTTCGCATGGAAGAAATCATAGAGCGTCATGTGAAAATTATGGATTATCACGACCCGGAACAGAAAGTGGGACTCATTGTGGACGAATGGGGAACATGGTACGATGTGGAGCCGGGTACCAATCCGGGATTTCTGTATCAGCAAAATACCATGCGGGATGCCGTTGTGGCAGCAATCAATCTGAATATATTTAATAAACATTCGGACAGAATCATTATGGCAAATATTGCCCAGGTGGTAAATGTTTTGCAGGCGATGATATTAACGGAAGGGATGGCTCTCGTAAAAACGCCGACCTATTCGGTATTTGACATGTATCAGTCTCATCAGGGAGCTACGCTGGTGGATAGTGTCTTGTTACAGAGAGGAGATTCGCCGGAATGGGCGGGAATTGATATGGATGGTGTAATCGTTCCCTCTCTGTCGGAGTCCGTTTCCATCATAACCGGAGAAGACGGCAGCAGTCAGATAACTATTACTCTGTCAAACGCTTCATTGACAGAAAGTTATGAAATACAGATTTGCCTGCCACTTGGACAGTCTTTTTGCGGTTCGGCGAGGATTACTACTTTGAGCGGAGCCATGAATGCACATAACACATTTGAGGTACCGGATACACTTTGCCCGGAAGTACGACAAGAGAATTGGGACGGGAGCTGTGTAACTCTGACTATTCCATCATGTGCCGTGGTTTCTGTAATATGTCCGGTGACTTGCGAGGGGTAGCGGGAGAAGATGGGTCGAGAAAATCAATTACGCAAGCCGTGTATCCGCTGTCTCTTGAGAGATTTGGACAGGGCACAGGAGTATGAAAAGGTAACGGAATATATTGCCAACATGGAAAAGGATATTAAAGTAAGTGAAGACAAATATGAGAGACGGCTTGCACTGTGCAGGGAATGCGACAGCCTGTATCAGGGGATTTGTGGGAAATGCGGATGTTTTGTGGAGGTGCGTGCAGTGCGCAAAATCGGGAAATGCCCTCACGAAGAACCGCGTTGGTAGTCAGTCGGGTACGATGGCGCAAGCCGGAACAGGGGGCAGGCATAATGCTTTCCATGAAGGATGCTGAACATCGTCAGTGCATAAAAGGGCGTAGTATGCCCTTTTATGCACTGTTACGTATGTTCACTAAGGCGAAAGCCGGTTCGCAATGGAAAACTTATGCCTGCTCCCTGCGTCAAAAAGGGTATTACGAAATTAACTCATTCGTGACAACTCTTGACACCAAAAGTAATTCTGTATAAACTATAGTGTGATGCGTTTTTAGACGGGCATTATATGTTGTTATTTGAAAATAAATGAAACTGCCTGTCGTTTGGCGGAATGTATTATTTTTTGACAGATCAGCCGGAGTAGAATGCAATGAAAAAATGGAATGCTGTGGTCGGATAAATGATCCGGCGAAGCAGAATGGAGGCTCTAATGAACTATAATATAGCCGTGATTCCCGGGGACGGAATCGGTCCTGAGATTGTAAGGGAAGCGAGAAAAATATTAGATAAAATAGGAGAAAAGTTCGGACATCAGTTTGATTATGAAGAGTTATTGATGGGAGGATGCTCCATTGATGCATATGGGGAACCCCTCACCGATGAGACGATGGCAAGGGCAAAGGCAAGTGATTCCGTATTGTTAGGTGCCGTCGGTGGAAACGTGGGGCAGTCAAGCTGGTATGAACTGCCACCTGATAAACGCCCTGAGGCAGGACTCTTAAAAATCCGTAAAGGATTAGAGTTATATGCCAATATTCGTCCGGCTATTTTGTTTGAGGAATTAAGTGGAGCATGTCCGTTAAAGCCGGAACTTACCGAAGGTGGTTTTGACTTTGTGGTCATGAGAGAGCTGACAGGTGGACTCTATTTTGGTGAGCGTAAGACTATCGAGGAGAACGGAGTGCAGAAAGCGATTGACACTCTGACTTACGATGAGAATGAAATCCGCCGCATTGCAAAGTGGGGCTTTGATGTGGCGATGAAGAGAAATAAACGGGTCTGCAGTGTGGATAAGGCAAACGTGTTGGATTCTTCCCGCCTTTGGAGAAAGGTTGTGGAGGAAGTGGCAAAAGAGTATCCGGAAGTGGAACTGGAACATATGTTAGTTGACAACTGTGCCATGCAGTTAGTCAAAGACCCGAAGCAGTTTGATGTGATTCTCACGGAAAACATGTTTGGTGACATTTTATCGGACGAGGCAAGTATGGTGACAGGCTCTATCGGTATGTTATCCTCAGCCAGCTTAGGAGCTACCAAGCTGGGACTCTATGAGCCAAGCCATGGCTCTGCACCGGATATCGCAGGGCAGGATAAGGCTAATCCGATAGCAACGATTTTGTCTGCAGCAATGATGCTTCGTTATTCCTTTGATTTGACAAAGGAGGCAGATGCCATTGAAAATGCTGTAAAGAAAGTGCTTGAGGACGGGTACCGCACTGTGGATATTATGGCAGAGGGCAAGACGCAGGTGGGAACCATTCAGATGGGAGATCTGATTGCAGAGCGTATATGACTTCTTCTGGTTTATAAGGAGGATGTAATAATGATAAACGTGACAAATGTTATAATAACATTGGGATTGGCAGTCTTGTTTTTCTGGATACTGTATGAGGTGGTCAGAAAAGCGGTTGCCCATGGAATTATAGAAGCCAAAGAGATTCTTCATGGAAAGGAGAAAAATTATCATGAAAAGTGATGCAGTAAAAAAAGGAATGCAGACGGCACCCCAGAGGTCTTTATTCAACGCTTTGGGAATCACTGAGGAGGAACTGGAAAAGCCTTTAGTAGGTATTGTCAGTTCCTACAATGAAATCGTGCCGGGACATATGAATATAGATAAGATTGTAGATGCCGTAAAGATGGGTGTTGCCATGGCAGGCGGTACTCCCATTGTATTTCCAGCGATTGCGGTATGTGACGGTATTGCTATGGGGCATACCGGTATGAAATATTCTCTTGTGACGAGAGATTTGATTTGTGATTCTACAGAATGTATGGCACTGGCTCACCAGTTTGATGCGTTGGTCATGGTGCCAAACTGTGATAAAAATGTACCGGGGTTGTTGATGGCAGCAGCCAGACTAAATGTACCGACAGTATTTGTCAGCGGTGGTCCTATGTTGGCAGGACATGTACAGGGACAGAAAACTTCCCTGTCTTCCATGTTTGAGGCAGTGGGTGCCCATGCAGCAGGAAAAATGACAGAAGAAGAAGTGGATGATTATGTATGTAACGCTTGTCCGACCTGTGGCTCCTGCTCCGGCATGTACACGGCGAACAGTATGAACTGTCTCACAGAGGCAATCGGTATGGGATTGCAGGGCAACGGAACGATTCCTGCTGTGTATTCACAGAGAATTAAGTTGGCAAAACATGCGGGCATGAAGGTTATGGAACTTTTGGAAAAGAATATCTGCCCGAGAGATATATTGACAGAGAAAGCATTTATGAATGCCCTTACAGTGGATATGGCACTTGGCTGTTCCACAAATACTATGCTTCACCTTCCGGCAATCGCTCATGAAGCCGGTGTAGACTTGAATCTGGATATTGCAAACCAGATTAGTGCCAAGACACCAAACCTGTGTCATCTGGCTCCGGCAGGTCATACTTATATGGAAGAATTAAATGAAGCCGGTGGTGTGTATGCGGTTATGAATGAGCTTAATAAGAAGGGATTATTGCATACAGATTTGATAACAGCAACGGGCAAGACTGTTGGAGAGAATATAAAGGATTGTGTAAACAAAAATACGGAAGTCATTCGTCCTGTGGAGAATCCGTATAGTGAGACCGGTGGAATTGCAGTACTCCGTGGAAACATTGCACCGGATTCCGGTGTGGTGAAGCGTTCTGCAGTCGTGCCGGAGATGATGGTACATGAGGGACCGGCAAGAGTATTTGACTGCGAGGAAGATGCCATTGATGCCATCAAGAGCGGTAAGATTGTGGCAGGCGACGTAGTGGTCATCCGCTATGAGGGACCGAAAGGCGGACCGGGTATGCGCGAGATGTTAAATCCTACTTCTGCCATTGCGGGAATGGGACTTGGCTCCAGTGTGGCGTTGATTACTGACGGAAGATTTTCCGGGGCATCCCGTGGTGCTTCCATCGGACATATCTCACCGGAAGCAGCCGTCGGCGGACCGATTGCCTTAATTGAGGAAGGTGATACCATTGCAATCGACATTCCGGCAAACACGCTGAATGTCAAGGTATCGGATGAAGTCCTGGCAGAGCGCAAGGCAAAATGGCAGCCGAGAGAGCCAAAGGTCAAGACCGGATATCTGGCAAGATATGCCTCTATGGTAACATCTGCCGACAAGGGTGCTATTTTGGAAATGAAATAATAGGTGCAAAACTTACGTGTGTTTGTATAGAAAAATTACATGTAAAAAAATGAGTGATAAACTCAAAAAACGTATTTTTGCATATAAAGCATTGGAAATAGACTGATTTTATTAACGCAAAGAATGAGGAAACAAAAATAGATACGATTGGGAATAGTTGCACTTGTGTATGTTCTTGATAGTATAATATTCCACAAGTGTAGAATGGAGGAGATTATGCAATTAACAGGTTCACAAATCGTAATAGAGTGCTTGAAAGAGCAGGGAGTAGATACTGTTTTCGGTTATCCGGGCGGTGCTATCTTAAATATTTACGATGAGTTATATCGCCATCAGGAGGAGATAACACATATTCTTACTTCGCATGAGCAGGGTGCAGCCCATGCCGCTGACGGATATGCCAGAGCAACCGGAAAAGTAGGTGTCTGTTTTGCTACAAGTGGTCCGGGAGCTACTAATCTGGTCACGGGAATCGCAACGGCATATATGGATTCCGTGCCGTTGGTAGCTATCACCTGTAACGTAGGAAATGCGCTTCTCGGCAAGGATTCTTTTCAGGAGATTGATATTGCCGGCGTGGCAATGCCTATCACGAAATACAGCTTTTTGGTTAAGGAAGTAGACAGTTTGGCAGATACCCTCAGACGCGCTTTCACAATCGCGCAGACGGGGAGACCGGGACCTGTACTGGTGGATATTGCTAAAAATGCCACCAGCGATGAGGCAGAGTATCATACGGAAAAACCGGCAGAAATTTCTCGTTCCTCTGAGAATATTGATGACACGGTCATTGATGATGCGATTAAAGTACTGCGTAAGGCAAAGAAACCAATGATTTTTGTTGGTGGTGGTGCCGTAATTGCAGGAGCCGGTCAAGAACTGCAGGAGTTTGTAGAAAAAGTAGATGCACCGGTTACGGATACATTGATGGGGAAAGGTGCTTTTCCGGGAGATAAAGAGTATTATGTAGGAATGCTGGGAATGCACGGTACAAAGACGGCAAACTTAAGCGTGTCGGAGTGTGATGCTTTGGTAGTTATCGGGTCCCGATTTTCTGACCGTGTAACCGGCAATACAGCGAACTTTGCAAAGAATGCTACAATTATCCAGATTGATGTGGATGAGGCGGAAATCAATAAAAATATCATGGTGGATATGAGTATCATCGGGGATATCAAGGTAGTTCTTGAGCGTATGAATTCCCGCATGGAGCAGATGTATCATAAAGAGTGGATTGACAAGGTAATGGCGAGAAAGGATGCTCTGCCTATGACTTACGATACCACAGGACTGACCGGTCCGTATATTATAGAGAAACTGGATGAGCTGACCGGTGAGGATACTATTATTTGTACCGAAGTCGGACAGCATCAGATGTGGGCGGCACAGTATTATAAATATCTTAAGCCACGGACGCTTGTGACCTCCGGTGGACTGGGAACCATGGGATATGGACTGGGTGCTTCCATGGGAGCAAAAATGGGTTGCCCGGATAAGAAAGTCATTAACATTGCCGGAGACGGTTGTTTCCGCATGAACATGAATGAGCTTGCCACAGCCAGTAGATACAATATTCCTGTTGTGGAGATTATTTTTAACAATCAGGTACTTGGCATGGTGCGCCAGTGGCAGACCTTGTTCTACGGTAAGAGATATTCTCATACGGTATTGAATGATAAGACAGACTTCGTAAAGGTTGCGGAAGGTTTGGGTGTGAAGGCATACCGCATTACTTCTAAAGATGAGGCGGAGGATGTTTTGCGCAAGGCTCTTAGCGAGGAAGGACCGGTTGTGGTTGAATGTATGATTGAAAGCGACGACAAGGTATTTCCGATGGTAGCACCGGGTACGAATCTGGAAGATTGTTTCGACGAAAAGGATTTGGAGAAACAAAAGAGTGGCAGATAAGACAAATATATGATAATTTGGAGAGGATGTATTCTACTCCAAAAGGGATTTTTGTATCGTATACGCAGCAGAAATCCATTATGAATATGCGTATACAGAAATGAGGAGAAAGATGAGCAGAGTGTATAATTTTTCAGCAGGACCGGCAGTATTGCCGGAGGAAGTGTTAAAGGCGGCAGCAGAGGAGATGTTAGACTATCAGGGAAGCGGTATGTCCGTTATGGAGATGAGTCATCGCTCCAAGGTGTATGATGGTATCATCAAGACGGCAGAGCAGGACTTGCGTGACTTGATGAAAATTCCTGACAATTACAAGGTATTATTCCTGCAGGGCGGTGCATCCCAGCAGTTTGCCATGATTCCTATGAATCTTATGAAAAATAAGGTGGCTGATTACATTGTGACGGGACAGTGGGCAAAGAAAGCATGGCAGGAGGCTTCCAAGTACGGAAAGGCAAATAAGATTGCGTCCTCCGAGGACAAGACATTTTCTTACATCCCGGATTGTTCTGACCTGCCAATCTCTGATGATGCAGACTATGTATATATTTGTGAAAATAATACGATTTACGGTACGAAGTATAAAGAACTGCCGAATACGAAAGGGAAAACTTTGGTTGCTGATGTTTCTTCCTGTTTCCTGTCAGAGCCGGTAGACGTGGAGAAATACGGTGTTATTTATGGTGGTGTACAGAAAAATATCGGACCGGCAGGCGTTGTGATTGTGATTATCCGCGAGGATTTGATTACCGAGGATGTGTTGGAGGGAACACCAACCATGCTTCAGTACAAAACCCATGCCGATGCGGATTCCCTGTATAATACACCACCTGCGTATGGCATTTACATTTGCGGTAAGGTATTTCAGTGGCTTAAGAAAATGGGCGGCTTAGAGGCAATGAAGAAGCACAATGAGGAGAAGGCAAAGATTTTATATGACTTCTTAGATGGTAGTAAACTCTTTAAGGGTACGGTTGTGCCGAAGGACCGCTCTCTGATGAATGTGCCGTTTATCACGGGAGATGCAGAGCTGGATGCCAAATTCGTCAAGGAGGCAGAGGCAGCCGGATTTGTGAATTTGAAAGGGCACCGCAGCGTCGGTGGCATGCGAGCCAGCATTTACAATGCCATGCCGAAAGAGGGCGTTGAGAAACTGGTAGACTTTATGAAGAAATTCGAGGAGGAGAATGCATAATGTTTCAGTATAGCTGCTTAAACCCAATCTCACAGATTGGTATTGATAGATTTGATGAGAACTATAAAAAAGTTGACGATATGAATGCCGCGGATGCGATTTTAGTCCGCAGTGCGTCCATGCATGATATGGAACTGCCGGAAAATCTCTGTGCAGTTGCCCGTGCCGGTGCCGGATACAACAATATTCCTTTAGATAAGTGTGCAGAGCATGGAATCGTTGTATTTAATACTCCGGGAGCCAATGCAAACGGTGTGCGGGAGATGGTGATATCCGGTATGCTTCTTGCAGCGCGCGATATCGTAGGCGGTATCGAGTGGGTCAAGGATAACGCAGAAGACGATAATATTTCCAAAACTATGGAGAAGGCAAAGAAGGATTTTGCCGGGACGGAGTTGAAGGATAAGAAACTGGGTGTCATCGGTTTAGGTGCGATTGGTGTATTAGTGTCCAATGTGGCGAGACATTTCGGTATGGAAATTTATGGTGTGGATCCGTATCTTTCCGTAAACAATGCACTGTCTCTTTCCAGAGATGTTACCGTATTAAAAACCTATGAGGAATTGTATCAGATTTGTGATTACATTACAGTTCATGTGCCGTACACGTCGGATACGGAAGGAATGTTAAACAAAGAGGCATTTGACCAGATGAAGGATGGCGTTGTGATTTTGAATTTTGCCCGTGACCTTCTGGTAAACGATAAGGATATGAGCGAGGCTTTGAAGTCCGGTAAGGTGAAAAGATATGTGACAGATTTTCCGAATCCGGAAGTAGTGAAAATGCCAAATGTCATTGCAACGCCTCACCTGGGAGCCTCTACAGAGGAGTCTGAGGATAACTGTGCCGTGATGGCAGTGGAGCAGATTCGTGAATATCTGGAGAACGGTAATATTATTAACTCCGTGAATTTCCCGAATTGTAATGCCGGTGTATGTAATACCGAGGGACGTATTACGGTTGCACATAAAAATATTCCGAAGATGCTGACACAGTTTACCAATGTATTTTCAGAGGTGGGAATCAATATCGACCACATGACAAACAAGAGCCGTGGAGAGTATTCCTACTGTGTATTTGATATTGATGCAGCTTCTTCTAAGGAACTGTATGATAAATTAAATGCTATTAATGGTGTGCTGAAGGTGCGTATCGTGAAATAGCTGTTGACGGATGATTGGATAAGGAATGTCCCTGTATCGTGAGGTGCAGGGATTTTTTAATCCTTAGCTTGAAATGTGTCGGACAGGCGCACCTTTATTCATTACGTGCTGTCATGTAAGCAGACCGATATCCCTTAGAGGGCACGCTTTCGCTATGTGAATGCACGTAGCGGTGCTAATATCCTATTACTTAACTATTCACAGTCCTCCACACACATTCGCAAAACCAGCCAGCTAAAGCTGTCTAGCGCTGCTGTGCAGCTTCTGTTTTGCTCATGTGGTGGAGTGACAGCTTCCACTGTCAGATAGAAAGATATAAGCAATTTTTTACAAGCAAGCTTGACAAATTGTTTATATCTTTCTATCGACTGTGAATAGTAACTAAAATACAGGATAAAGCACCGACGGCATTCAGATGCCCTTTGCGGGATATGCGGTCTGCTTACATGACAGAAGTTAGTGAGTAGAGGTGCGCTAACCTCACATTGAATATGTAGATGCACTTTTTGTTAGAAATATTGCAGAGATGATATATGTTAATAGCTTGATTTATAGGAATTTCATGCAGTTTTAAAATTCAACGTTTGGGACCGTTATGCTAGGATAGAGGAGAAATATATGGACTACCAGGAAGCCAGGGAGTATATTGATAATATTCAGGAGAGTTTGGGGAGTGATTACTCTCTACGGGAAGTGACGGAGCTTGCAAGGAGGATGGGAAATCCGGAAAAAAGCTTAAAGATTATTCATATTGCCGGGACGAATGGCAAGGGTTCTGTGGGGAATTTTATTGCTAATATGCTGGCTGCCTCCGGATATTCGGTGGGGCGGTACGTGTCTCCTGCCGTTGTCAGCTATCGGGAACGGATTCAGCGGATGATACCTTTGGGTAATAAAGCAGATGATGAATCGGAGGTATTGGAAATAGCAGAGGTAGGAACGGTGTCATCGCACATGAAGGTCGCTAAAGCGGAATTTATTTCCCGGCATGCGGTGGCAAGGATTCTCACAGAACTGCGTTTGCACTGTGAGGCTATGCTTGCGGAAGGGTACCGCCAGCCGACAGCTTTCGAGATAGAGACGGTGATGGCGTTCTCTATGTGCTGGGAGTGGCAGGTGGATTTTGTGATATTGGAATGTGGTCTCGGCGGAGAAACGGATGCCACCAATTTCATATTGAATCCTCTTTTGTGTGTAGTTACCTCTATAAGCAGAGACCATATGTCCCTTTTAGGGGACAGTATTCCGGAGATTGCCGGGCAAAAGTATGGAATTATCAAGGAAAACTCGGTGGTGGTATCTGCAAGGCAGGAGGAATGTATCGAACTGTTGCAGGGAATATGTGTGGAAAGAAAAGCGGAACTGTATTTGGTGCAGGAAGATGATGTTGATCGAAATATGAATCCATCTTTGCCGGAGGATAATTGTACAGATGGAAACGTGGATTCGTATTTGATACAGGAGAACGGTGATGCTAAAAAACAAAATACATACTCGATGCAGAAAGGGAGTGTCTCCTTTTCTTACCGGGGAGAGTGGTATCGTCTGTCCCAGCCAGCAGTTTATCAAGTGGAAAATGCAAAACTGGCAATAGAAGCAGTGTCACAGATAGAAAGAATGGGCTATACGGAAATAACCGCAGAAACAAAAAAACAAGGCATAAGAAACAGTTTTTGGAGAGGGCGTTTTGAAATCCTTTCGGAACATCCTTTTATCCTTTTGGACGGGGCGCATAATGATGATGCTATGGATAAATTGTGTCAATCGCTGGAGACAAACTTTCCAGAAGAAAAATTTGTGTTTGTAATGGGTGTGTTTGCGGATAAGGAATACCATAAGATGATAAAATATTTATTGCCTTTAGCGGATAAGATTCTGACAGTGACGGCACCGGGAAAGCGCGGACTTTCCGGGGAGAAGCTGGCAGAAGAAATCACGGATTTATTGCAGAACGGACTGAACACTACAGAAGTAGAAAGGAATGTGGGGAATGAATCGCAAGTTGAAGCCTTGAATGAGGAGAACAGTCTGCTGGTTGCATTTATGGATAGTATGGAGCAGGCATTGAAGCAGGCGTGTGGCTTTGGCAAAAAAACGGTGGTTTGCGGCTCTCTGTCTATACTTCAGTCAGTGTATGAGGCATGGGACAAAATGGTGACATAAAAATCAGTTGTAGGACACACATACATCTATGGAATATCATTTGTAAGAGAAAAGCCCATAAGGGCTTTTTTGCTTTATAATGCTTTATATGTGGAAAACATAAATGATTTTTTGGTTGTATTTTGGTATATATGGTTACTTATATAGTGAAGGTGAAAAAATCCGGCATAATGGTGTCGGAAGTCTGTATTATGCGCAGGTCGGCGATATTCTGGAAAGCACAAGCGGTGAAAATCTGATTTTCAAGGCGGTATTGCAAAAAGAGGAAGAAGGTTATTCGGTAAAGAAGTTTAAGATTGCAGAGGGAGATGGAGCAATGTGGGGAGATTCTGTCATAAAGTTGATGAAAGGATATCCGGAGGCAAAGAAAGCTTTCAAGGAAGAGTCTGTAAGGGACTATAGTGAGGCAGAGAGGAAGAGGGTTATCAGTCAGTATGTCAAAAATAATGGGTTGATGATTCATTATTATAAGGAGTATGGAGAGGATAAAGTAAAGCTGTCTGACTAAAGAAGAAATTACCAATATGCAGATGGTTTGAAATATTAAGGAGCTGGTGACGGCTCCTTTTTCTTCATAATGCTAAGTGTTTTTTGCTAATATATGCTATTATATGATCGCATAAAGCGAGAGTACTACAGATAGCAGAGCCGCACAAGACTGCTTGCAGTCTTAGGTGCGTATTGTTATCTATAGTACTTGAGACTGGCGAACACCGAAAAATCGAAGGTTCCCGGGTGAATCGCTTATGCGTTTCTTGTAAAGGGTAGATATAATATGGTAAAATACAGTGTGCGGAAATGAGGAGAATTATGGAGCGAAAAGGGATTTATAAACGGGCACTGATGTTGGCGGTGCCGATGATGATCCAGAACGGGATTACCAACATGGTCGGTCTGGTAGATAATGTGATGGTGGGAACACTGGGTACGGAGTCCATGACTGCTGTATCCATTGTAGGACAGCTAATTTTTGTATTTAATCTGGCAGTGTTTGGAGGTCTTTCCGGACCGGGTATTTACGGTGCCCAATATTATGGACAGGGCAATGAGGAGGGATTTCGCCACACTTTCCGAATGAAGCTGTGGGTGTCCTTGGTGTGCATTATTGTAGGAACTATCATTTTTCTGACTGCCGGGGAAAATCTCATTGCCCTGTATCTTCACGGGGAGAGTGAGTCAGTAAATCCGGAAATGACTATGCATTACGGTAAGCAGTATATGGCTATCATGTTATTTACACTGCTTCCGTTTAGTGCAACACAAGTGTATGCCAGTAGCCTGCGTGAAACCGGGCACAGCGTAAAACCAATGGTGGCAGGCATTATTTCCGTGGTGGTGGACATTGTATTCAACTATTTGCTGATTTTCGGAAAGTTTGGCATGCCGAAGATGGGTGTGCAGGGAGCCGCAGTTGCTACATTGCTTGCCAGAATGGTGGAATGTCTGATTGTGGTGATATGGTCCCATCTCACTGCGGATAAGCATACTTTCTTGAGGGGAATATATCGGACTCTGTGTATTCCAAAGGATATCGCTATTACCATGATACGAAAAGGTCTGCCTATTTTCTTTAATGAATTTTTGTGGGCAGGAGGTATGGCGGCATTGACCCAATGTTATTCTACTAAGGGATTAGAATTGGTGGCAGGCATGACGATTTCCAATGCCATATGTAACCTGTTGAATGTGGTGTTTGTGGCGTTAGGCTCTGCCGTGGGGATTCTCATTGGACAGACTTTGGGTGCTGGTAAATATGAAAAAGCAAAAAGCGACGCTTTTTCTCTGATGTGGTTTACGGGGGGAGTCTGCGTTATCTTGACGGTGATTTTAGTGTCGATATCCGGTGTTTTTCCGAAAGCCTATGACACAACGTCACAGGTGCGACATTATGCCCAGTGGTTTATTATTATTACGGCACTGTACTTCCCGGTGCAAGGGTTTTTAAATGCGCTGTATTTTACCCTGCGCTCCGGGGGAAAGACTGTGGTTACTTTCCTGTTTGATAGTGTGTTTTCCTGGGTGGTGACTATTCCGGCAGCATTGCTGCTTTGTAATCTGACAACACTGCCAATTTTTGCAATATTTGCTATTGTGCAATCTCTGGATTTTATCAAGGTGGCTGTAGGATATGTGCTGATTAAAAAGGGAGTCTGGATTAGTAAGATTGTGGTATAATAAACGCACGTTGTGCGTTTATCTTGCGAGAACTACGTTCTCAGATATGCGCAGGAAATCGTGTACAAGAGATATGGTATAATTTATAAATATTCTGAAGTGGGAGGTAGTAATCTATGCTGGAATGGATAAAGGGCATCTTTCAGGGGATAGAGCGTTCTACAGCTCCAAGATTGCTGATACCGGCAGTGGCATTTATAGGGGTGGGGATTTACTTTTTGGTGACCGGTGGTGTAGATGCCATTGGATTGTCAAAAGAATTGCCGGATGTTACTACCTTGTCTGCAACGGAGATGAGCAGCGGGGATTATGTGAAAGCGGAAGTGACATCCTGTCTAGGACCGTATTATGCCAAGACGGTCACTCACCGTCGGGGGCGCACGGGGAGAAGGAGACGGACAACGGTTACATATTATTATCTGGTGTCCGTCAATCCGGAGAAAAATGAGTATATGTCTGTAGAAGTGGAAGAAGGAAAACGTTCATTTTTTGAGCGGCTTTCCAAAGCAAATATGCCTGCAACTTTGCATGCAGATTCGCAGGCAAATAATGTAGAGCTTAAACAGACGATTCAGGGAGCAGTAAAGAGTCTTCCCGGAGAAGCCAAGGACAGTCTGGAGCAGTTTAAGACCCGCATACCGGAGAAGAATAGCACGATTTCTCCTTGGGGGATTCGGTATGAAACACTGGAGAGTGCTGAGTTTACTGTAAAGTTTGCGGGATATACGATTTTGGCAGGGGCTATTTGTCTGGGTGTGTGGTTAATGTTAAACTTTAAGTTTTATGTTCGGAGGAAAAGATAATGTCGGCAGATTGCGGGAGGTTTTATGCAAATTGGAAATAGAGAGTTTGACTTTTACGGAAATCATGTATATGTGATGGGAATATTGAATGTCACACCGGATTCTTTTTCTGATGGAGGTCAATTTAATGATAAGGATATGGCATTAGCTCATGTGGAAACAATGATTTCACAGGGGGCAGACATCATTGATATCGGCGGGGAATCTACCCGTCCCGGATATGAGAAGATTTCCGTGGAGGAGGAAACGGAACGGGTCACACAAATTATCCGGCTGGTCAAGGAGCGTTTTGATATTCCGGTTTCCATTGATACGTATAAGGCACCGGTTATGGATGCGGCATTGCAGGCAGGGGCTGACCTCGCCAATGATATTTGGGGACTGCGTTATGACGAGCTGTTTGCGCCTGAGGGAAAAGACTCTGTCTGGGACATTGGGACATTGGCGGAAGTAGTGGCAAGGCATGGAAAACCTGTCTGTATCATGCATAACAGGATAGAATCTCAATATAGTAACTTGTTGGAAGATATGAAAAATGATTTACATATCAGTTTGGGGATTGCAGGGAAGGCTGGGATACCGGACAGTCAGATTATTTTAGATCCGGGAGTGGGATTTGGAAAAACTTATGAACATAATTTGGAAGTCTTAGCGCATTTGGATGAGTTTCGTGTATTTGGACTGCCTCTTTTGCTTGCAGCTTCTCGGAAATCGGTAATCGGTCTGACGTTAGATTTGCCGGTGGAAGAGCGGGAGGAGGGCACGATTGTGACAAGCGTGCTTGCTGTTCAGAATCGCTGGAATATGGTGCGTGTACATGACGTGGAGAAAAATGTACGTGCCATACGGATGATGGAGAAGATTATGGGGTTGTTATAGAGGGCGTTTTTAATGACGAATAAGATTTGATTTAAGAAAAGTTCTATTGTAGAAATACGGTAGGACTTTTTTTGATTGCTTTAAGGGAGGGAAAATAAATGGGTAGTGTATACGGTTATGTACGTGTATCAAGCATAGAACAGAATGAAGGTCGTCAGGTGATTGCGTTAAAAAAAGAAGGAGTTTCTGACAGTCATATCTTTATGGATAAACAGTCAGGTAAAGATTTTTACAGAACGAATTATGAGAAACTGGTATCTTTGTTACGGGAGGGGGATTTGCTCTATATCATGAGTATAGACCGCCTGGGACGTAATTATGTGGAAATACAAGAACAATGGCGTATGCTTACAAAAGAGATGGGCATTGATATTTGTGTGCTTGATATGCCACTCTTAGATACAAGGAATGGAAAAGACCTGATGGGAACATTCATTGCGGATCTGGTATTGCAGATACTCTCTTTTGTTGCGGAGAATGAAAGGGAAAATATTAGAAAACGGCAGGAACAGGGGATTGCTGCTGCGAAAAAGAGGGGTGTCCGTTTCGGTAGACCGGAATTAAAAGTGCCGGATAACTTTGCAAATGTTGTAAAGGCATGGGAGCGAGGGAATCTCAACATGGATGAAGTCTTAAAAAGGTGTGAAATAAGTGAATCAACATTCTACCGGAGACTGCGTGAAATGCGGTTAAAACAAGGAGATTAGAGTAGGAATGGACTGTCAAAAAGTGTACTTTTTGACAGTCCAGTTATATAAAATATTCTACTATAATTTTTCGTTTCAAGCAACAAATTTCTACATTTTCGTGTGTTTATCGCTGATTTAGAGGGTAAATATTGTGAAAATAACTTCTAACCAGTCAAAAATTGTCTAATGTCAAAAAGTACACCTTTTGACACAAAATAAATTTCAACATATTACTTAATTTCATTTTAGGAAGGAGAACATAGCATGAAACAACGACCAAAACGTCTATCCATTTTGTTGGCATTTTCGCTGATACTCTGCAGTATTCCCGGAACAAATGCGTTGGCAGCAAAAAAAGTAAGTATTACCAAAAAAGCAACCGTTACAGTGGGAAAGAAAACCAAAATTAAATTGAAAAATAACAAGAAGAAGGTAACATGGAAAATTATTTCCGGCAAGAAAAATATCGCCTTGAAAAGCAAGAAGAAGACAGGCGTTACTGTTGTAGGAAAGAAGAAAGGTACAGCAAAGGTGCAGGCGAAAATCGGTAAGAAGAAATATGTATGTAAAGTTACCGTGAAAGCTAAAGCAAAGAAAAATACTACAAGTAAAAATCAGACACCGAAACCAACGCCGACAAAATCGTCAGCATCAGGGGGAAACGGAACGGACAGCTCAGGGGGAAACGGAACAGGTAACTCAGGGGGAAACGGAACGGACAACTCAGGAGGAAACGGAACGGACAGCTCAGGGGGAAACGGAACGGACAGCTCAGGAGGAAACGGAACGGATAACTCAGGAGGAAACGGAACGGACAGCTCAGGAGGAAATGGAACAGGTAACTCAGGGGGAAACGGAACGGACAACTCAGGAGGAAACGGAACAGGTAACTCAGGGGGAAACGGAACGGATAACTCAGAAGGAAATGGAACAGATGCTCCCACGGTCGTCCCATCTGAAAATGTGGTATATTATGACGGAACAAGCTTGGAAGGGATTGTAGATGCCACAGAACCAGTTTTGGTGATTGTGGAGGATGGCGTGACCAGTATTGGAGATAATGCCTTCTATGGCTGTGATATGATTGAACGTGTGGAGATATCAGATAGCGTGACAAGCATAGGAAAAACTGCGTTTGGTATGTGTAGTGGATTAAGCAGTATTGCAATAGGTACAGGAGTAAAGAGCATAGGAGACAGTGCATTTTCTGATTGCACTGGTTTGAGTAGCATTACAATTCCGGAAGGAGTGACAAGCATAGGAGCAAAGGCATTTTATGCTTGCAGTAAATTGAGCAACATTACAATTTCAGATAGTGTGATGAGTATAGGATTAAATGCGTTTTATAAGACTGGATGGTTAATGAGGGCAAAGGGAAATGATTCATTAGCTATTCTTAACAATAGGTTGATTGATGGAACTGCTTGCACAGGGGATGTTATCATTCCGGACAATGTAACCAGAATAGAAAATTATGCATTTTATGATTGCAGTAACTTGAGTAGTATCACCATTCCAGAAGGAGTGACAAGCATAGGAGATTGGGCATTTTATGATTGCAGTAACTTGAGTAGTATCACCATTCCGGAAGGAGTGACAAGCATAGGAGATTATGCATTTTGTGATTGCAGTAACTTGAGTAGTATCACCATTCCGGAAGGAGTGACAAGAATAGGAGATTGGGCATTTTATGAATGCAACGGTTTGAGCGGTAGTATCACCATTCCGGAAGGAGTGACAAGCATAGGAGCAAAGGCATTTTATAATTGCAGAAACTTGAGTAGTATCACCATTCTGGAAGGAGTGACAAGCATAGGAGATTGGGCATTTTATGCTTGCAGAAACTTGAGTAGTATCACCATTCCGGAAGGAGTAACAAGAATAGGAGTTTGTGTATTTAGTGAATGCAGCGGTTTGAGTAGTATCACTATTCCGGAAGGAGTGACAAGCATAGGAGGTAGTGCATTTAGTCAATGCAGCGGTT
>JAFLTA010000026.1:21460-37929 GCA_022510685.1 Lachnospiraceae bacterium
GTGACAAGCATAGGAGGTAGTGCATTTAGTCAATGCAGCGGTTTGAGTAGTATCAGCATTCCGGAAGGAGTGACTAGTATAGGATCCCTGGCGTTTTATGGCTGTAGTAGTTTGAGCAGTATCACCATTCCGAATAGTGTAATAAGTATAGGGAGTCATGTGTTTACTTATTGCAACAAACTGTCAGAAATCAAATGGCACAATACCATCTACTCAAGTGTGGATGACTTTATTGCAAATTTTAATGCTATCAATGCGGAAGAAAGTGATTAGCGATACAGAAGAAATTATTACGAAAGGGCATAAAGCTAGTGCTATATAAAACATTGGCTTTATGCCTATTGAATTAAATATTCAACAGAAACAAAAGAGTTTCTGAAAATCAAAAAAGATAAAAAGAAGAACTAAGCAGTGAGGTGTTAAAATGTGAAAAAACAGGAATCAAAAATTGTATTTTTTTTCGGGGCTGGCGCAGAGCAATCTGCTTTTAATCTTCCTTCTGGAACTGACTATACCCGTGAAACCATGCTTACGAAAAAAGAGGAAATGTATTCTGTGTTAAAAGAATTTTATAAAGACACAGATAGTAAATATGTGGATAAATATATTTCATTGTTTCTTTTCAGGAGAGATAGTCATACTTTCAGGGAAATGATTGGAAGGGCGGCAAAAGACGCAGCAAAGGCTGATGATTGTGATGAAAAGACAAAAGAATTTGCAGAAAAGATAGAACGGTACAAGGAAGCGGATGAAAAATTTAAAAACTCAAAACTAAAATCTGACGAGGAACTAAAAAAAGCCCTAAAAAACCAGTTGGATAATCTGAGCGGGATGATTTATGATGTTATAGTCGATAATAAGCAGCAAGGATATGATTCTTTGAAAAATCATCTTTTTTATTATGGGGTGATTGAAAAAGATTTTGCAACTATTTTGGCACCGGACGCAGCGGGAAAAGGACGATTTTGGAGGCTGATAAATTATTTTTGGAGTGCTTTTTTTGCTATTTTTCTACCAATCTGTGAACAGAATCCACCTTCATGGTTTCCACTAGGAGAAGGAAATGAGAAACAAAAATATAAAAGTGTATTAGAAGATTTTCCAAATCGCATTAAAGAAGTTTTGAAAGAATCTAAAGACTTTGATAAAGACGCTGATAAGGGCACAGACAATTACTATTCTGCTTTCAGTGAGGCATTTCCGCATAGTTATGTTCTGACAACAAACTATACACCTTTTTTGGAACGCTATTTTTGTAAAGAAAAGTGTATTTATCTTGCAGGGAAATTGTCTGAGTTTGAATATCCTACGAAGCTTCTTGTAAAAGATGTTACTGAGGATATCGGTTGTGCGGAAGCGGAGGAAATCGAAAACAATTGTTTTGTTTTTCCTTTTCTTATGACACAGGCTCCGATTAAACCGATTATCGCACCATTACAGATTAAAGCATATGCCAAAGCGATAGATAAACTGGAAAATGCATCAGATTTGGTTATTATTGGTTATAGCTTAGGCAAGGCTGATAATCACATCAATGCAATTTTGAGAGATTATATTGTGAATAAGGAAAAACGATTGATTTATTGTGTTTATTCTACAGATAATGATGAGTTTGAGGAAGAAGCCGAACGTGCCGATATTATCAAGAAACTTATGCTGCCGGAATATATGAGAGAACGGATTATCATTGTACAGAATAATGGTAATGCAAATGATTTATTAAAGAGAGTGCAAGTGTACATAAATGAAAGCTAAGTCCTTCTTTAGCAGAAATGTTAACTTCAAAGCAGGTCATTTTTAAGCGGTCTTATTCTTTTATTTCATATTGAATAGGGCTGGCATTCCAGAGATTTATGTGAAATTGATACCATTTTTTACCTTTGTAAAAGTAACCGGTCCATATGGTGTGATATCCGTTATAGCAGTCTGTAACAACTTCTAAATCGACTTTGGGAAACTTTTCGGCAAACTTCTTTAGGGAGTATTCTTTCCCCTTTATTCTATCCTTTTTACCGGACTTTAGGACTTGTATACTGCAGAAATCAAGGTCGGCATTCGGAAAAATAATGCTGGCTTTGCATGTGGTTTCGGTTTCATTTTCGTACAAATAAATATGGGAAAAATGAAATACTATTTTATTTTTCTTCACCTTAATTTTACGGATGTGGGAATCGTGTAGGCTGTAGGGAAATGTGTTTCGTGGTCGTTCGATTTTCATTATAGTAAACCTCCGTATATTACTGCGTTTATAATATTAATAAGTATAGCATATCAGGAGGATGAATGCTATACTGTAAAAAAAGTGATGACGATGGAGGATTAATATGGCAGAGAAAATAAGAGAACATCTGGTATTTTATGGGCAAGTGCAGGGAGTTGGTTTCCGCTACCGTGCCAGACATGTGGCAAGTGGCCTGGGCATCACCGGATGGGTCCGCAATGAATGGGACGGTACTGTGGAAATGGAGGCACAGGGGACGAAAGAACAGATTAATCATATGCTCCTTTTGATCAATCAGGGAACTTATATCCAGGTGGAAGATATTGACCGTAGGGAACTGCCGGTGGAGGAAGCGGAGAGAGGGTTTCATATTCGCTAGTGCTTGTCACTATGGAACTGATGAATGTATGAAAGTGGAATGAATTTGATGTTACTCATTACGCGCAGACACAATCCCATGCTTCTCAAAAAATTCTCCTACATATGCCACGGTTGGCGCGAGAGTGATTACCATCAGAACAGTAATGAGTCCGGTTTCCCCTCCGGTAAACCAGCCGATAAGCATAGCAGCTAAATCCAGACAGAAACGCACCGGCTTAAAAAGGTCTTTTTTGAACTTTTTTTCCAGAAAGGAGCAGATAATAAATGGGATAGCATCGTATGGTGCCATTCCGCATCCGCTGTTCATGTAGCAGGCGGCAGCAATGACAAATATAAAAAGAGTGGGAATTAAAATAGCGATACGTGCGCCCATGGACAAATCTGCGGGGATATGGCAGACATCGTTCCAGATTTTAGTGAAAAAGTCGGCAGCGTATCCTACAACTACCATATTTCCGATGGTGCCCGTGCCAATCAGTCTCCAGTTAAACAGTATTACGAAAATCAAGAGTACAAGGTTGAGTAAAAGCTGATATGTACCAAAAGACATACCGATTTTGCCCGCAACTCCATAGTTCATTGACGAGCAGGGGTCGGTACCGAAATGGGTCAGCTTTAATAAAGATACACCAAATCCCATAGTTGTGACGGAAACTAACATAAGAATAAAATTCTTAATCCATTTTTTGGTAAAGCGAAAAGTTTTTAATTCATTGATAACACTCATTTTGGATTCCTTTCTACAGCAGTCGAATATTAGCAAAGTAAAGTGCTTAATATCTCTCATATATGCAAAACGATTTATGTACTTATCATCTGTTTATCTTATCTTTCAATAAACACATTTGCGATAAAATATGATAACACAATTGTAGGGATAAGTAAATCGCTGCCATCATGCCGGAAAAGAAGTGTATCTTGACAAAATGATGTCATTGTGCTAAAAAAGAGTAGGAAAAGCGTTGAACAGAGATAGTACATATATGGAAGTTGCAGAGAGAGATCGGTTGGTGTGAGGTCTTACGGAAATGTATGGAACCAGTCTGGGAGCTGTCGGGTGAAAGGTAAATGTGTTTGATTTTTGTATGCTGAAATAGCAGTGTTAATGTTGTATTTTACAGGAAACCTGACCGGAGGTCACCGTTATCAGAGACGATGTGATATCTATCTGAGATTTTGGATGGAGTGTCACGGTGAGAGCAGGCAGTATGTCTGAATACAGGTGGTAACACGGAGTTTTCTTCGCCCTGGGTTGACGATGAGTCGATTCAGGGCGTTTTTGGTTTTAGAAAACTTCTCGCAACACAGAAACGAGGTAGAATATGAAAGTAGCAAATTTAGTAGGTTCCCGGTTTAAGGAAAAACCATCGGATTGTGTCATTGACAGCCATGCGCTGATGATACGTGGTGGTTATATGAAGTATGTGGGTAACGGCATTTATTCCGAATTTCCCACATTGCGTCGTGTCACGGCGAAGATTGAGCGTATTATCCGTCAGGAGATGGATCGGATTGACGGGCAGGAAGTTTTATTTCCAGTTGTTTTGCCGGCGGATTTGTGGGATGAGTCCGGAAGGTATGAGAGTGTGGGAAATGAGCTTCTTCGTTTCACTGACCGCAACGATGCCCGCATGGTCCTGGGAATGACCCATGAGGAGGCGGCAGTACAGTTAGTTCGGGAGTATGCCCAGTCCTACACGAAGTATCCGTTTATGATTTATCAGCTTCAACGTAAATTTCGTGATGAGGCGAGACCACGTGCGGGAATGATTCGTGTGCGGGAATTTACCATGAAGGATGCCTATTCTTTTCACACTTCTCAGGAAGATTTGGAAAAGTATTATGATGTCTGTTATAAAGCATATAATCGTATATTCCAGAGAGCGGGAATTCCGGATGTTGTCACTGTGGCTTCGGATTCCGGTATGATGGGTGGAAGCATTTCTCATGAGTATATGCTCTTAACTCCGGTGGGGGAGGATTCCATTGTAATTTGTGAGGAGTGCGACTATCGTGCCAATATGGAGGCGGCAGAGAATTGTATCAATGCAGAGGCGGCTCCTGCCTCTGAGGAACTTGCCTGTGTGGAGACACCGGACTGCAAGACGATAGATGATGTGTGTGCATTCTTAAAGAGTGATGTGGAAAAATCCTGCAAGGCTGTAGTATACCAGAAGGCTTCTGACGGGAAGTTTGTAGTAGCGTTTGTCCGGGGAGACTATGAAGTCAATGAGACGAAGCTTCGCAATATCGTGGGAGAGGAATTGTATCCTGCAGAGATTACGGAGGATTCCTGTCTGGTAGCCGGTTATATCGGACCTTACGGAATCTCGCCGGAGGCAGACTATTATCTGGATGTTACATTGCAGGGCATTGATAGTATTGTGGCAGGTGCCAACAAAGAGGGCTATCATTACACCGGATTGAATCTGGAGAGAGATTTGTCGGAAGTCTCTTATGTGGACATTTCTAAGGTGAGGGATGGCAGTGTATGCCCATGCTGTGGAAAATCGACAATTACCATAAAGCGTGGTATTGAGGTGGGGAATATTTTCCAGTTGGGGACAAAATACACCAAGACTATGGGGATGACTTATACCGACGAAAATGGAGAGCAGCAATATCCGATCATGGGATGTTATGGTATCGGTGTGGGTCGTCTGGCAGCATCCATCTGTGAGGCGTACCATGACGAGTACGGTCCGATTTGGCCGATTTCCATTGCTCCATGGGAGGTGGAGGTCTGCTGTCTGCGTACAGACGATGCAGAATGCAAAGAAGTTGCAGACAAACTGTATCAGGATTTGCAGGATGCCGGTGTGGAGGCTCTGTATGATGACAGGGATGTGCGCCCGGGTGCTATGTTCTCTGATGCGGATTTGATTGGTGTGCCGATTCGTGTGGTAGTGAGTCCGCGTAACCTGAAAGAGTCTTCTGTGGAGATTGTCACCAGAGATAAGGCGGTTAAGGATATGATACCGGTGGGAGATGCCTTGGATTATATTAAAAACTTACGCCGGAAGCTCTTTGAAGAAATTGAAAGTCATGTAGAGAAATGATGGAATACAGATAATAACGTAAACAGTAAAACAGAGGGTAAATTGATATGATTCGATTTACCCTCTGTTTTTCCATATCAAGTGCGCTGATTCTCATCAAAATTCGCAGTGTTGATTTATTCTATGACTGTAGAATGACTTGGCTTTGATTAAAATGATAATGTTAAAAAGGTGTTAAACAGATTTTAAATTTTCATTAAATGCGGAATTTGTCTTGTTTTGCGCGGAAAAATCTATATAATTAAGATTGATATTTTGGAAAATAACAGGAACCATACATAAGACATAGGGGGAGAGAGGTTATGAGAAAATTAAAATCAATTCTGTGTACTCTGGCTTGTGGAGTACTCTTAAGTGCCTGCGGTGTCAGTGAGGGTAGTGTCGTGCAGGAGTCTGCCGATTCTGTTGTAGATAACATGGCTCTGGCTGTCACACTGGATATCACTGTCGGGGGAGAGGAATCCGTGTCTATTCCGGACCCGGCGCAGGCGGGAGAGACTATTTCCGTGGTATTACAGGAGGATATTAATAAGTATGAATTTCGCGAGAAATATATAAATGATGAGATATCGGAAAGTGAATATGATAAGAAGTATACACAGTATGAATCCAGATTGTACACAGACCTTTCTTTTGCTGGTTTTGAGAATAAAGTCCTTGTCACCTCTTTTGCCGTTGGAACGGTGACGAAAAAGGATTCTTCGACGGCAAATATTCACTATGTAAATGATGGAAAAGAGGATACAATATCGGGGAATTGTCTGGCACTACATGTTGTAGATGGGATGAAGACGGATATGGTACAGGATGACGAAAATGATGACGAAAATGATGACGAAAATTATATTCTTATCATAGACTATGCAAATAAGACATTTTATAAGACAAAAACGAATTTTTTTCTCAATGGTTATTGGTACTGGATGGATATGCAATTTGCTGATTTGACAGGTGATGGTTTCGACGAACTTTTAATACAACATTGTTATAATAAATCAATTGATGCGGAAGCATATCGTTATGATGAAGACAATCACGGATTGAAAAAAATATACTCCACATGGGAAGAGGACGGTCTTGAAGAAAAATTTACTTTTTATGGCATACTGAAAGATAATTATAAGTTGGAAGTTGGAGTCAAGGAAATTGGCTTTTCTGAGGAAATATCTTTATTGGAAATATCAAGATATAAGGCAGAGGATTTTGAAATACACGAAAAAGATGACGGAGACTTGGGTGAATGGGTTTATAAACTTTGGAAGGACGGAAAGATACAAAAAAAGGATTTGTTGGGAGAGGAGCCGGAAGTATATTTATATACCACGGATGATGTCAGTGTGAAAAAGAATGCAGATGGTATACCGGAGTTGATTATTGTGCAACCTGTGATGGTAAATCATCGTTCTTTTTGGGCAGGAAACTTATATCGACATCTTCAGTATGATGAAGAAACAGATGGTTTTGTAGTGGCAGGTGCAGAGTTTAAAAAGCCTCAGCCTTATGATGAGGAGGAGATGGAAGATGGAACGGAGGATTAGTATGAAGTCTGAAAATGAATATGATCAACCGGATTATTCTGTCGTATTGAGTTGATGGATAAAGAAGATTCCCGGCATTGGTTTTATTGGGTGCGGTGATTATCTGAGTTGATAATATCTATCTTCTTTTTCAGTGATATTGCCTGTTTCTTCAGTTTGTCAATTTGTTTTTGATATTCTCTTAGCTGTTTTTCGTCAGAGGTCATTTTGCCTGCTTTAAGCGCATCTTGGTAAGCACCCTGAATTTCCGTGCATTTTTCGGGTGCACCTTGGAATACGATGTCAGGGTTTACAATATAGCGGCCGGAGTTTATTTTGCAGATAAAGTTATTTTTCTGAAGCTGTTTCATTGTTTCTGCCACCGTACCGTAGGAAGCATTTGTCTCAGTTGCAATCTGACGGAATGTAGCATGTAGATAATTGTCCTGGTTCATTTTTCTTATTATCCAATAGCATATTTTGGTTTTTTGGTTTGCGAGAGGTTCTATAGTTTTCAGGAAATCTGATAAATTCACTTTGTAGAAATCAGTGTCTTTCCGGGGTTCGTCAATTGGTGTCTGAGAAGGGGGCAGGGATCCCGTTTGTTCATGACTGCGCTTTTCGTCAGAATTATTTTGTGTATTTGTTTCTTGTTTCATAAGTACCTCCATTTTTCGTTGTCTCCGGTGTCGGAATATCGGCACGGATAACATAAATGCTTTGTATAATCGTAATTTCAAAATATCATCAGTATCTTCATGTACAGATTATACTACAAAATGAAAGTGAAGGCAATTGATTTGTATAAGAAAATATATCAAAACCATCTATAAAATACGGGTTACGTGAAATGGAAAACATATTGAATGTCCGTAAACTATTGATAAAATATGTATTTGCGCCAAGATAATTCGTAACTTTTTTTGTTCATTCTTAAGTTTAACGTAAAGTTCTGTAAGGATATATGAAATTATAAATTGTATAAATAAATATATCAAAATCATCAAAAAATATATCTACAAACTGTAAAACAGAGAGCGTGATGATATGATGCTCTCTGTTTTTGCGGCTTTGTAAAAAATTTCATTTTTGTATTGCAAGAATTTCCTCTAATGGTATATCAAAGATGCTTACAAGGATTTCCGGGGAAATGCCTTTGACTAAAGCATTTTTGATTTTTTCTTTTATAAATATCTGTTCACGTTCTTTTGCATATTCTTTTGCATATTCCTCCATCACTCTACACATTTGTCTAGAACCTCCTTTCGAATGTTTCAAATAATACATCCTATTAGAAAATACCGGGAATTTCTCATTTTCAACTTCTGTCTGTGTAAAACATTTCATTAATGACGCAATGTCTGAGCCATCATCTATTTTAGTATTTACGCATACAGTGTATAATCCATTATCAACTGCAGTTCCCGTTTCCCTTAGTACATGATCAATATGGTAAATTGTCCTGCCTTTGTTTAAGAAATCAAATTCCGTAATATACACTATTATTACAGTAGGTACATTTTCGAACTTTTCTCCCGGCTCAGTTTCGTTGGCAGTAATACAGGCAGCGTTGTAGCGAATTCGTTTCATGTGATCGTCATTATCGGAACGCTGAAGTTCAACATTGCACTTTACATTATTCCCCAGAGTACATAATGCATCCAAGCGTACAGAACGACCTGCCAGGTTTTTTACATCTTTCTGTGTTGTTACAGATTGGACGATCAACGCATTATCTTCCAAGATGACACGAAGTATTTCCTGACAAAAATCTACATCATCCGCTAACACCTGAAAAAACGTATCGTCTATCGGACGAAATTGTTGAATGCGTTTTTCCTTTTCTTCATAAGAAATACTCATTATTTGTTTTCTCCCACCTATCAATTGATTTTATCACTTGAATAGAAATATGTCAAATGATTTATGTTGCTGATTTTATCTATCAATTTCAATGTACAATATTGCAGTATGAAGAGTTCATTTTGGCATAGAAAAAGAAAAGCCTATAACGATGGAGAGTTCATTCCGGCACTGAGAAGGGGAAAAAGTCTTTTATAACAGAAGATTTGAAAATTGAAATAGACTTGTTCGCGTTCATACTCATCCATCATAGAAAATCATACTGATAATAATCTGAAATATATAGATAAAAAATATATGTGATGTAAAGATGATTGTACAATATATAATATAAAATTTCAATGTACAAATGTAATAAAAAATACGGATTATTTGTAAATTATATTGTAAATTTTGCTTTGCGTTATTGGCTTTTTTGGAAAAAAATAGTGCTTCGGTACAAGATAGTCTAATAATAAAGACTGTTATATCTATTATTTTGATGGTAACGAATTGAGAAAACAATTCTTTGAGCCATATAGCCGGGGAATTAATGAAGATGTTGTTACATGGAAAATGAATATGTCTAGTGCTATCATGCTATATAAAAATATATATCAAAAACATTGGAAGACTATATTATTTAGTACCTGTTCCAATAGAGAAGAAAATGTATCGTCTAACAGATACTTGAACGGAAAGCGTAGAATGTCGAATTCAGGCGCTTTATCATTTAATACCATGAATTATCAAATATAAGACGAAATTTGTTTGTTGAAAATCTCATTGTGGCATGTATTTTTTTGTTACGATTTGAGAGAAACAATGCCAATTATAAGCGTACATCGTTGCGGTTTGCCAGTGACCGAAAGATTTATGTATGTACAAATATCGGTTATTCAATGTGTTAGCATAACGGTACCTATCTGAACCCTGTTTCGTCCCCGGCTAGAGCATAATATCGTCGTTGCTTTACTGAGTCATTGTGGGGCAGCGCAGAAATGAGGAGAAGTATGAGAAAAAGAAGCAAAGTGATTTTTACAGCAGTAATTTGTATCGTGGGAGTATTTGGTGGTAAACGTACAATGGCGCAGGAAAGAATGTCAATGTTGCCGATACCGTCTGACATGGTAGAACCAACAGCAATATATGCAGAGGAACCTATGCAGGTACCTGAGGAGTCTCCGGCTCCGGAGCCGACAGAAAAGCCAGCCTTGCCGGCATTGAAAAAGGTGACAGGGGTAAAAGCGGTAAGGTTTTCCACAAATGCAGTGAAGATTATCTGGAAGAAACACAAAAAGGCAAAGTATTACCGGGTGTATTATTCCATCAAAGGGAAGGGAAAGTACCGTCTTGCCGGTGTGACGACGGATACGCATTTTTTGGTGACAAAATTAAAAAATAAGAAAACGTATTCTTTCTATGTAATCGCGTGTCGGAATAAAAGGCTCTCCCCCGCAGATAGTAAAGCATCAAAAAAGGTGCATATGAAGATGAAAACCTACCAAAGGAAAATAGTTTTTGCAGGAGATTCCATTTGTCAGGGCATTGGTCAGGGGTGGAGCTTTCCACGGATGCATTCCGGTGCAAAAAAGAAGATAGTGGCATATAAGGGATTGAGTACCATTACATACCAAAAAAAGAAATTATTTAATGGAAAAACAGCTCTGCAGAAGCTGATTTCCGAAAAGCCATATCGTGTATATATGATACTGGGACTGAATGATGTGCATGCCCGTCGGGCGAATTTGATAATTGCAGACTACAAGGATTTGGTTTGTGCTATTCAACAAGGCAGTCCAAATACGGATATCGTTCTTTGTGCTGTATCTCCTGTGACCAGAGGGGCGTGCGCCAGAAAACCCGGTATGCGGCAGATACCGTTATTTAACAGGAAACTGAAGAAAATGTCAAAAAAGATGGGTGTCAGATATTTTGATTACACTGAATTTTTAAAGGATTCCAAAGGGTATATGAAAGCCAGGTATGCAGCAAAGGACGGTTATCATTGGAAACCGGCTGCCTATGTTACATTTGGAAAAGTTGTCGGTAAGTACGATAGGGCATTGGATAGGTAATATAATATATAAGAATACAGAATATTTTATTTGGGATTTTGACAATGCTTGACATTTTCTGTAATCTCCTATATAGTATTGCTCTGGGAGCAGTTTGTTGTTCCCGCAAACGGCGTGTGGCTCAGTTTGGTAGAGCGCTACGTTCGGGACGTAGAAGCCGCAGGTTCAAATCCTGTCACGCCGATATCGCAAGGATGCGGAAATGATGAGACATCCTTGGCAGGGGCGCCGAAGGTCCTGGGTAACCGGGGACTTCGGTTTTTTCTATTTTGGTCAGGTATTGTCAATCCCCTCGTTTTCGTGTAAAATGGTATCGGCTATGGAAAAATATGGTGTCCACGGACATCATGACAGAATGGAGGATTATTTATGTATAAAATCAATGACAATTACTTAAAATTACCGGGAAGTTATCTGTTTTCCACTATTGCTAAAAAGGTGGCGGCATACAGTGAGGCAAATCCCGACAAAGAAATTATTCGATTAGGTATCGGTGACGTGACAAAGCCTTTGGCGCCGGCAATTATCGACAGATTACACAGTGCAGTAGATGAGATGGCAAAGGCAGAGACATTCAAAGGTTATGCACCGGATTTAGGATATGAATTTTTGCGCACTACAATCGTAGAAAATGATTATAAAGCACGTGGTTGCAAAATCGAGGCAGACGAAATTTTTGTCAGTGACGGTGCAAAGAGTGATTCCGGCAATATCGGAGATATTTTTGCACAGGACAATATCATTGCCGTATGTGATCCGGTATATCCGGTGTATGTGGATACCAACGCTATGGCGGGACGTACCGGTACTTACGACCCGACAACGGAAAAATGGTCAGATGTGATTTATATGCCATGTACCAAGGAAAACGGATTTTGTCCGGAGATTCCTGCAAAGACACCGGATATCATTTATCTGTGTTTCCCGAATAATCCTACAGGAACCACCATTAAGAAAGCCCAGTTGCAGGAGTGGGTGGACTACGCTTTGAAAGTGGGAGCTGTCATTATTTATGATGCAGCTTATGAGGCATATATTTCTACGGACGATGTCCCACACAGTATTTATGAGTGTGAGGGAGCAACCGGATGTGCCATCGAGCTTCGCAGCTTTTCTAAAAATGCAGGTTTTACCGGAACTCGTCTTGGGTTTACGGTAGTTCCGAAAGATTTGAAGTGTGGGGATGTTTCTCTGAACAGCCTTTGGGCACGTCGTCACGGAACGAAATTTAACGGTGCGCCTTATATTATTCAAGCGGCAGGAGCTGCTGTATATACAGAAGAAGGAAAGAAGCAGACCGGTGAGCAGATTGCCTACTATATGAACAATGCAAAGACAATCCGTGACGGTCTGGTGGCTGCCGGATACGAAGTGTTCGGTGGTGTGGATGCACCATATATCTGGCTAAAGACACCGGATAAAATGACTTCATGGGAGTTCTTTGACTACCTGTTAGAAAATCTCAATATTGTCGGTACTCCGGGTTCCGGTTTCGGACCGAGTGGAGAAGGCTACTTCCGGCTGACTGCATTCGGCAGTGCAGAGAATACTGTCAAGGCAATGGAGCGTATTAAAAACGGAAAAGCCTAATGGTGTAACTGTGATTTCAAACAGTTTCATAAGTTTAGATTAGTTTAAAATGTTGCAATGTTTGATGTAGTAAATTATATCATAACAAGAGAGTGAGGGGATGCATATGAAAATTTGGCGACAATTATTATGCGGTATACTTGCGGTGGGACTTTTGTTTACAGGTGGTGCTACAGTGGCGGTTTCTGCAGATGCCGTGATAGAGGATGAAGATACTTCCTATGACCGCTACATTGCATTTGGACAGGATTTGACAAAAAAAGAGAAAAAAGCGGTCTTAGATTCCTTTGGAATTACCGAAGATGATCTGAAAGATTACAAGACTATTGAGATTACCAATCAGCAGGAACATGAATATCTGGGCGAGTATATTGACGCTTCTGTAATAGGAAAGCGGGCACTTTCGTCAGTCATGATTGTTAAGACAGAGAAGGACAGTGGTATTCATGTCACTACGGACAATATCAGCTATTGTACTTCCGGTATGTATTGTAATGCTCTGATTACAGCCGGATTGAAAGATGCCGAGGTAAAGGTGGCAGGTCCGTTTTCCATATCAGGAACTTCCGCATTGGTTGGAGCGATGAATGCATATTCCGTCATGACCGGACAGGAAATTTCGGAACAGACTATGGATACTGCTACCAATGAGTTAGTGGCGACAGCGGATTTGGCAGAAGCCGTGGGAGACAGTGAAAAGGCGGAGCAGCTTATCGCAGCCGTAAAAGAAAAAGTGTTTGCGGATGGTCTGACCAACAGTACGGATATCCGTGATGCCATTGATGCGGCTTCTAATTCTCTGGGGTTAGACATTTCGGAAAGCGATAGAGATGCCTTGGTGGATATGCTGGAAAAGGTTTCAAAAGAAGATGTAGATGTGGATGCCATCAAAGAACAGGCGGGAGAAATTTACGACAAATTAAAAGATGCAGGAATTGATTTGGCGGATGTGGATACGAAAGGATTGGTAGAAAAAATCGGAGATTTTTTTGCCGGTATCTTTGATGCGATAGTAGATTTCTTTAAAGGTTTGTTTGGCTGATACAGATAGATTTAGGAGGGTAAAGCAGTTATGGCAAATGTAATTTCCGACGAGACAATTGAGTACGTTGGTATCTTGGCAAAATTAGAGCTTGATGAAGCTGAAAAGATACGTGCCAAGAAGGATATGGAAGAGATGTTGGATTATATTGATAAGTTGAATGAACTTGATACTACAGGTGTAGAGCCGATGTCTCATGTATTTCCGGTGAATAACGTATTTCGTGAGGATGTGGTTCGTGAGAATGACGGACATGAGGAGACGTTAGCAAATGCGCCGGAGCGAAATGGCGACAGTTTTGTGGTTCCCAAAACGATTTTGGGAGACTAGGATAGTAAGCCATAGTTAGAAACGGAGGAAAGTATGCCATGTCATTGATGAGTTTGACAGCGGTTGAGCTGGGAAAGAAAATTAAGGCGGGCGAGGTGACAGTGACCCAGGCGGTACAGGAAGCCTTAGATGCCATAGAGCAAAGGGAAGCTGCCGTAAACAGTTTTGTTACGGTAGACAAAGAAGGGGCGCTAAAGCGTGCTGCAGAAGTACAGAAAAAAATTGATGAGGGTGAGCTTGCCGGACCACTTGCCGGTGTGCCGGTAGCAATTAAGGACAATATGTGTACAGAAGGTCTGCTCACCACATGCAGTTCTAAGATATTAGGGAATTTTATGCCTACTTTTACTGCGGAGGCGGTGAAAAACCTGGAGAAGGCAGGTGCTGTTATTATCGGCAAAACCAATATGGATGAGTTTGCCATGGGAAGTACCACAGAGACTTCCGCATACGGTGAGACAAAAAATCCATGGAATACTGGACATGTGCCGGGAGGTTCTTCCGGTGGTTCCTGCGCAGCCGTTGCGGCAGAGGAGTGCTCCTATGCCCTGGGTTCCGATACAGGCGGCTCCATTCGCCAGCCTAGTTCTTTCTGTGGTGTGACTGGCATGAAACCTACTTACGGTACGGTTTCCCGCTACGGATTGATTGCATATGGTTCTTCTTTAGATCAGATTGGTCCCGTGGCAAAAGATGTGACAGACTGTGCCACTATTTTGGAGGTAATTTCTTCCCACGATGAAAAGGACTCTACTTCTGTAGAAAGAGAAGATACACACTTTACAGAGGCGTTAGTGGATGACGTGCAGGGAATGAAGATTGGTATTCCCAGGGATTATTTCGGTGATGGTCTGGATGAAGAAGTAAAAGAAGCGGTTCGGGCTGCTGCCGATGCACTGAAAGAAAAAGGTGCCATTGTGGAAGAATTTGATTTAAGTCTGGTAGAATATGCCATTCCCGCTTATTATGTCATTGCCTGTGCCGAGGCAAGTTCCAATTTGGCACGGTTTGATGGCGTAAAATACGGATATCGTACGGAAGATTATGAGGGACTGCATCAGATGTATAAGAAATCTCGCTCCGAAGGATTTGGGGCAGAGGTGAAACGTCGTATTATGCTTGGTTCCTTTGTCTTAAGTTCCGGATATTATGATGCCTATTACCTGAAGGCACTCCGTACAAAGGCTTTGATAAAAAAAGCTTTTGATGATGCTTTTTCTAAATATGACGTGATTTTGGGACCGGCAGCACCAACGACGGCACCGGAGTTGGGAAAGAGTCTGTCTGACCCGTTGAAAATGTATCTCGGGGATATTTACACCATATCCGTCAATCTGGCAGGACTGCCGGGAATTTCTGTTCCCTGTGGCAAAGACAGTAAGGGATTGCCAATTGGTCTGCAGTTGATTGGTGATTGTTTTCAGGAGAAAAAGATTATTCGTGCGGCATATGCTTATGAGCAGACAAGAGAATATGAGCATTGCCCGATTGCATAAATAGCGGTAATAAGTAAAAAGCCAAGGTGGATGTTATCCGCCATGCAGAAATGAGGAAAATCATGAAACAATATGAGACTGTGATAGGGTTGGAGGTTCACGTAGAACTTGCCACCAAGACAAAAATTTTCTGTTCTTGTTCTACGGCATTCGGAGGTGCTCCTAATTCCCATACCTGTCCGGTATGTACAGGTATGCCGGGCTCCCTGCCGGTGTTAAACAAACAGGTAGTTGAATATGCTGTGGCAGTGGGACTTGCTACCAACTGTATCATTACGCAGAACTGCAAATTTGACAGAAAAAATTATTTTTATCCGGACAACCCGCAAAATTATCAGATTTCTCAGTTGTATTTGCCGATTTGTCGGGATGGTGGAATTGAGATTGAGACGGAGGACGGCGATAAAAAGACGGTCGGCATCCATGAGATTCATATGGAGGAAGATGCCGGAAAGCTCATACACGATGAGTGGGGAGAGAGTTCTCTGGTGGACTTTAACCGTTCCGGTGTGCCGTTGATTGAGATTGTGTCGGAGCCGGATATGCGTTCTGCAGATGAGGTTATCGCTTATCTGGAAAAATTGCGGATGATTATCCAGTATCTTGGTGCATCCGATTGTAAGCTGCAAGAGGGCTCTATGCGTGCAGATGTAAATCTTTCCGTGCGAGAAGTGGGTGCAGAGCAGTTTGGCACCCGTACGGAGATGAAGAACCTGAATTCCTTTAAGGCGATTGCCCGTGCCATAGAATCGGAGCGGGAGCGTCAGATTGATTTGATAGAGGCAGGGAAAGAGGTTGTGCAGGAGACCAGACGTTGGGACGATACGAAAGAGTATTCTTACGCTATGCGTTCCAAGGAGGATGCACAGGATTACCGTTATTTTCCGGAGCCGGATTTGGTTCCCATTGTCAT
>JAFLTA010000027.1 GCA_022510685.1 Lachnospiraceae bacterium
CCACATAACGGCGCAAAACGAAAACGTGTTTCGTTTTTCGCCGCTTGACGTAATATCTCTTCTCTGCTACTCTATCATCGAAAAATAGTTTTATCCAGGAAAACACACCATTCCGTGTCTTCGCACTGCTTGACACAGAATGCAGGAATCAGAGCAGTGCAGAAATGAGGATTCGTATGCGAAACAAAAGAAAAATAAGTTTTTTTATGGCTGTGGTATTATTTTCCTCTTCGTGTTCAATAAGCGGGACATATCCTTTACACAGCAAGGCAAGCACAACCGCTGAATATACTCAGACAGCAGCCACCACCGGAGAAACTGCCGACAAAACAAAATCTGATATAACAGTAAAATATACCGAAAACAACCAATCCCGTCATTATTTTTACAACCAGTTGGAAGATGGTGCAAAGGTACTTTATGAGGCTATGTATACCATGTACACAGAGGGAATATTAAAGACAGGAACTGAGGACTATGACCTGGCTTCCAACGGCTATGTAACTCAAGAACAACTACAGTCGTATGCAAACGGCAATACAAAATTGCTCTCAGATTTCGGAGCTGCCAGAGATGCCTTTTATGCTGATTACCCGGATATTTTTTATGTGGATTTTTCCTATTTTTCAATCAGAATAACAAAGGATGCTTCCGACAATTTCCATGCTTATCTCGGAACAGGAAGAAGCGATAATTATTACGTACAGGGATTTGCCAGTAAAAAACAAGTGGAAGATGCCATTGCAGAATATGAAAATAAACTTAACGAAATCGTTACAGAAGCACAAAACTTATCTGTTGAGGATGGCGATAATCTCATCGCTCAACAGGTAAAATATATTCATGATACAATTATACGAAACACATCCTATCGTCTGGAAAACACATGTAAAAAAGAAAATATCGGGCATGTTAGAACAGTATACGGCACCCTTGTAAAAGGAGAAAGCGTATGCGAAGGATATTCCAGAGCAATGAAATCCGTATTAGACCGTTTGGACATTCCCTGTGTGTTAGTTCAAGGCGTTTACCGCTCCTCAGAAAACAAATCAGAACTACATATGTGGAACTATGTAAAAGTAGACGACAGCGACAAGTGGTATGCCGTGGATTCCACAATGGACGACCCCATCTCCCGGACTGCCGGTGATAATGGATTGGATGGTTATGAATCCTCCGAGTATCTTTTAGTCGGCAAAGATATCATGAGCCAAAGACACGTTCCCAGCGGAATTATGTCTGCAGTAAATTATGAATTTACCTATCCTGAATTAGCTATGACGAGTTGTATGTTTGAACGTATTTACAATGATAATGGGCTAACAGTGATATATAACAAGGATGGTACCTTTGAAGACATAGATGCAGGAATATTTAAAATCAGCTATGACGGAATGGGGTATGCAAAAGCCGCTGAGACGGGCAAGTATCTTCTGGGAAGGTTTCATCAGTATTATGAAGCCACAGATGAGTGGAAATACGGAGACTGGGGATACCTTTTACCGGATGTCTTTTCCGCTTTTGAAGATACCGATACTGAGATTACCATACCGGTACCCCACTGCTTATATGTAGAATTTGCAGTGACAGATATTGCACCTGGTGACTATTTGAAAGACCCTGAAAAAACCGGATTTCAGGGAGATCAGTTGTTACTACAGGCAGAAACGGGTATGATTTACAATCCCAACGGAAATTATGTGGCGCCACCTTATATCAAAAGCGTGACTCCCGCTGTTACCTGCAGGATTAATGCAAACACTACTTACCATGTCAAAGCCGTATATGATGATATATTACAGTTGAAGGACGAAGCAGCAGAAGCAGGATATGAAATCATAGTAACGGATCCTGGCACCACAGCAAAAGAATATTGTGAAATCAGCAATTTTAATTGGGACGGAGAAAGCACTATAGAATTTGACTTTACACCAAGTAAAATGTGGGCCGATGATTCCATTTTCTATCAATTCCACATTACCGGACTGGTAGGCAGAAAAAGCTTAAAAACTCCAAATCCGATTACATATTTTGCATCCACACCAGGCTCCTACTGTGCATTGCGCGCTAATGGCTATAACTGGAATGTATTCGGGAAACCTGCCCTGTTAGAAAATTCCGACCTTTCCACGATAGACTGGACTACACGGGACGGAGAAACCATCACTGGCGATATGCTAAACCGGTTGATTTTGGTGGCTGAATCCACCACAAATGCACAGACAGATGAAATGAACGAATTAATTACGGACTCTCTTTCCGAAAAAAATAAATTAATAAAAAGTGAAACCTATAATATTAATCTGACCATTTGTAAATGTATGGTAATCAAAACCGGAGAAGCCGTAAGGGTTTGTCTGGGATTCCCTGCCGGATACGGACCAAATGATGCAGGAGTCACATTTAAGGCATATCATTTTGATAAAAATGACGCCGGAGAAATTACCGGTATGCAGGAAATCCCGTGCATTATCACCCAGTATGGGCTCCTTGTCCTATGTGATTCTTTCAGTCCTTTTGCAATTGCCGTTGTGAAGGATGAAGGCAGACAAGCAGCAGTCAAGGAAAAAACTATTATTTTATCAAACACCTTAGGTGGTAATATAACAGGGGCAGACAGTGTATTTACTCTCTCTGAAAAACAAAGCAAATCTCTCACCATTTCTGCCAATAAGGATTACGAAATTGATGAGTTGGTTGTAGGTGGTCAGATGAGCACCATTACAGATAAAAATACAATGACTGTCAAAATTAATTATGAGGATATGGCAGACGGCATAAATATAGTGGATGTTAAATTTGCAGCGAAGTCAGTCCACAAAAAGGAGCAGGAGCGCGGCGAAGAACTTGTCCATCCTGCAGCGATTCCAGCCGTAATCAAAATGTCATCAACAAGCATGACAGTCCAAGAAAAACAGACTCTCTCCATCAAACCGGATATTGTGGAGCATGAGGGAACTCATACCTACCAATGGTATAAAGACGGAGTCCTGCTTTCGGGACAGAGAGGAAAAACTCTTACTATTGCTTCCGCCACCAAAGAAAATGCCGGGAGCTATACTTTGGCAGTAACAAATTCCGTGGACTCCGTGAGCACAAGAGCAATAAGTGCTGTTTGTAAAGTATCTGTTGTATCCCCTACTAACACAAACAGCTTTAGTTCCTCAACAGTTTCTAAATTAAAAGCGGTGTCCGATACAGTAAACAAGGTAAAGCTTACATGGAAAAAAACACCGGGTGCAAAGGGATATTATGTATATCGTTATAACAGCAAAAAAGCAAAGTATGTGAAACTTGCAGAAAGCACAAAGCTTACCTACACAGATAAAACATGCACGTCAGGAAAGGCCTACCGATATCGAGTGGCTGCATATAAATCAGAAAACGGCAAACGCACTCTGTCAAAAAAATCTGATGTGGTAAAAATTATTGTAAAGCCCCGGGCTTCGAAGAAAGTGTCCGGGAAACGGACTGGCAGTACGAAGATAGAACTTTCTGTCAAGAAAGTCAGCGGAGCAACAGCTTATCAGATATACCAATATGATAAAGCAACGAAAAAATATTTGCCGGCCTATAAAGCGAAAGGCAAAAAGCTTTACTGGTATCAAAAGAAAACAAAAAAATGGAAATATCTACGTAAGCTCAAATCAACAAAATCAGGCAAGATAGTGTTTGTGCTTAAGGACATGAACGCAAAAACAGCTTATAAATTTCGCATTACCACACTGGTTTCCAAGTCGGGATATAAAACAGCAGAAAGCAAGATGAGCAAGGTGGTAAAAGTTACCTACAAATAATTTCGGACAAGCAACATCTTAAAAAGCTCCGCAGGATAATACTGCGGAGTTTCTTTTGAATGGATTTTTTTATGTTATAAGTTGACAAAGTAAACTATTCTGTGTATACTCATAATTAGTTTACAAAGTAAACCAAATTTTGAACCCTGTTTACATAGGAGACTGTAGTTATGCTTTGTGCCTACGCATTGTCAGACACAAATACGGGTTCAGCATAGTGAAGCAATAAAGTGCAACGTAGAAATGAGGTTAATATGAACGTGACAAATAGCGAATGGTATGTCTTAAAATGCCTTTGGAACAAGTCACCCCAGACTCTCACGGAACTGACGGCACAGTTACATGATGAAATCAACTGGAGCAAAAGCACCTGCGCCACAATGGTTCGCAGAATGACGGAAAAGAAACTGATTGATTTCACACTGTCCGGCAAAACAAAACATTTTTATCCGTTGGTGGATAAAGATGTCATTGTAAAGCAAGAGACAAAGGATTTCTTAAAACGTATTTATGACGGCAGTGTGGGGATGCTGATCAGCGGGCTCGTTCAGGCAGATGACTTAAGCGAAGAGGAAATCCGTGAATTACAGGACATATTGAAAAAAGCACAGCAATAAGCAACAATAGGAGGGGACCATGACACAGATAACAGAATGGTTAATCGTATCGAGTACACTGATTGTACTTGTCTTTATTTTGAGAACACTTTTTGCAGGAAAGGTAAGATGGAAAGGAATCTATGTTCTTTGGGCACTGGTAGCGGTCAGATTACTGCTCCCGATAAACCTCATAGCTTCGCCCATGAGTATTTTGAATTTCTTTTCCAGACCACAAACTGTAATGGAAGAAGTGAAACAGGATACATATTCACCGGTTTCAGAATCCAAAGGGACTATCCGAACGGATAATTTATCTGAAGTTACCGAATCGAAAGTAGAAAAATCGGAACATGAGCAACTAGCCGATTCGTCTTCCAATGTCAATACAAATACTGTGCCGGAAACTACTGTACAGACACATACACATTCGAAAACACACCGTTTCGGCACATGGACACTGTTTTTTATTTGGAGCGCGGGATTTATCTTAATATTATCGACTTTTACCGTGTGCAATATTATTTTGCACTGCCGCCTTTCGCGAAACAGAAAGTATATGGAGACATTTAACGGATTGCGAGTTTACTCCTCCGATGTATTCCGGATACCTTGTCTGCATGGCTTATTTCGCCCGGCGATTTATTTGCCGGACTCCTTTAGCAAAAATATTCCCGACGTCAGGAAAAAACAGATTTTGACCCATGAATGGGTGCATTATCGTCACGGAGATTCTTTCTGGTCTGCACTGCGCATTTTGTTACTGGCAGCATACTGGTTCCACCCACTTGTATGGGTGGCGGCAGTATGCTCAAAAAAAGACGCAGAGCTTGCCTGTGATGAAAAAGTGATAAATCTTTTAGGAGATGACGAGCGCGTATCATACGGAACTATGCTCATTGACACAGCTGCCAATATGCGAAGCCGGATGGACCTCTATTTGACAACACCCGTCAGCAGACAGGGAAAAAGTCTCAAACATCGGATTCACGCTTTAGAAAAAAGAAACTATTCAAAAGTAATGACATACACATTGATTTTTTCCGTATTATTAATGACGGGCACTACTTTTACCGGATGCGTGCCCGGTACCGGTAAGCAGAGCACAAAAAATGTCACGGCTGAAAAAAAGAAGAGCATCTCGCAGTCGGTTGCTGAAAGTCTTTACGGTGACTTTTTAAAAGAGCACCAAGGCGAAAAAGATTTTTCTTATTATTCCGTCATAAGCCTGGGCGACACTTCCTGTCCGGTGCTGTTGACCAGCGACAAAATCACGGAAAAGAAATATTTAGCCGGACAATCACCTGTCTCGGTCAGCAACAACGCACGCCTATATTCTATCATAAAGAAAAAAGTGACGTATCTCGGCGATATTGCCTGTGAAGATAAGGAAGAATGGCTGCATTATTGTAAGGGCAAGCTGATGACTACTACTCATGACAGCGTTTCGAAACAGTGGGTGGAGCCTGAGGAGGAGAAAGTCCAAACAGTAACTTACATGAGCGATGTGGATAGCATAGGTACAGGAGGTGCTGCCGCAACTCCGTCCGATGGATGTTTTGACGAGGAATCGGAAAATCCGACAGATTCCCCGGATATCCCTCATGAGAAAGTAAAAGGTAATATATATATGAATCCCATTCGTGAAATAAATTGCAAGGGAGAAGAAATAATACTGTCTGATTCCGCAGATGCTATCTGTGACGACGGATATGATGATATCGAACCGATAACTACTTATGATGTTTCTTATGAAGAAGATAATTACGGAGCATGGCGTAGCGATTTTGATAATTCAGATAGTGTGATATTTTTCCGGAATACCGATGATACTATGACAGATTTTTCTACACAAAACTATCTGATGCACATACTTACAGAAAACAGTTGTCAACTATATATCGATATAACAGGGGACGGGGTTGCAGATACGGTATCTATTGATATAAATGCCGCAAAAGGGGAATATCAAGCCGATGGGGAGGAGCTTCCTCCCTCGATACAAATCATATCCGGCAAAACAAATGAGGTTATCTGGGAAAGCAATGCTAATGCGAGCCTGCATGCCGGTTATAACCAATTCTATTTGTATCAAAATAAACATACATACTTGATGGAGTGGAATCCTGCATGTTGGCAGGGGTACTGTTCCTATCAATGGAAGGTCTTCAAGCTGACAGAAGACGGAAAAGTGAAAAAGATTGCTGGAAATAAAATCGAATTTGACACCAATGAGGGGAGGGTAAAGGAAAAGGACTTCGGCAAAATTGAAGCTTTTGGCAAGGAATTGAACAAATATCTTGCTGATGCTGAACTCCTTTTAGACACTGTGCCGGACGAAACACCGGGTATTCCCGAAAACGGCACAGCTAATGAACCAATAAGAATATTTGGTGCAGAAAAAGAAGGGGAATCTTATTTTGACTATGAAACGGTCATTCGTGAGTTGAAAGCAATCTTAAACAAATAAGAAAGAGTTTCACAAGCGAAACTCTCCGCCAATAGCGGGTTGCTATATGCAACATATTCAAATCCCCCTAAACACTATGTTTGAACATCTGTGTTTAGGGGGATGTTTTTTAATTTTTCTCTCCTGTATCAATTTTCGAACCTCACTCTCCTCCGGCATAATTTTCTAACAGGGATACATCTATATCCTGTTCACAAAGCATCATGTCTGCACCCGGATTGCGATAAAAGGAAAAACTGCGGTCTCCGTCGGGAGCAGCATGTACAAATGCCAGCGTTGTAGGGACTTCCTCATCCGCTATCAGATTGCGTATATCAATCCTCTGCTCTGCCAACACATGACAAAGCATTTCTCCCAACGCAACCACATCGAATTTGTCCGAGCAAGTCACCATCCTTTCTGACTAATCCAACATAACCATATACTTTTCAATATTGACGCATGCCGTTCCATCGCAGATAAACACTATCTCCTCAGCCTCCGGCGGTGTATAAAAGATAGACGTCAAAGCCTGAACTCCATCATTTATAAACAACTCCATAGAAAATTTATCCAGTATCATACGTAGTTTCAATATTTTATCCGGATTTTTAATTTTTATTTCTCTCCGGCAAAGGGCATCGCGTGATATACCGGAATCAGTACGGTCAAATTCAATAATCCCGGCAGAGCGGTCATAGCAAACTTTCGAACAATATTTTTCATTCTTTGCAAACTGAATGGTAAATGTCTCATAATCACCACCCTGCAACTCGATAGACAAATCCAGCACACGACCTGACACGCCGGGTATCGTACAAGCTCCCGACAATTCCTTACCCCTGTATATTACCGGCTCCATCCGGTATTTCTCTAATTCCCTGACCGGATTTTGGTACAGCTTTCCGTTGCGAATTTCCAGCTCCCTTGGAATTGTCATCATACCATTCCATTTTTGTTTGGCAGGTTTGATATTCATTTCCCAAGACTGCATCCATGCAATCATGATTCTGCGTCCATCTTGCGTCTCCATTGTCTGAGGTGCATAAAAATCTGTGCCGTAATCCAGAGAAAGTACCTGTTCTTCCAACAAACGACAATTCCGTCTGTCATAGTTTCCAATCATGGCAATGGACTGGTTGCCATCGTAAAACTCCTTTCCATCCGCCTGCATGTTCTGTGGAGATACGATCAGCACATATTTATCATTCAAAGAGAAAAAGTCAGGGCATTCCCACATCATTCCGTATTTCCCCTGATTATCTGCCAACACGGACACATATGTCCATGTTCTTAAGTTTTCAGACTGAAACAGCACAACTTGACCATTCTGCTGTTCATTTTTGTTACCAGCCACCAGATAATAGGTCTCATCCTCTTTCCATATTTTCGGGTCTCTGAAATCTTCCACGGAAAAGCCTTCCGGCAACTGCTCTCCCGAAATAACAGGATTGTCATCTACCTTTTCATAGCGGATGCCATCCCCGATTGCCAGACATTGATGCTGGATAACTCCTTTAGTGCCACCCTCTTCCACTGTTTCCTGTACACCGGTATATACCAGCACATGCCCCTCCGGAGTTTCTATGGCACTGCCGGAAAAACAACCGGCAAAGTCAAAGTCTTTATCCGGTGCCAGCGCAACCGGCAGTTCCTGCCATTTCAGGAAATCATCTGAAACGCTATGTCCCCAGTGCATTGGCCCCCAAACATCACTGTAGGGGTGATACTGATAAAACAAATGTATTTTATCCTGATAAATTGAAAAGCCGTTAGGATCATTCATCCAACCAATCGGTGGCGTAAAATGAAATACTGGTTTTTCACTCACATCAATTCTATTTTCTTCCTGATACTGATTTGCCTTTTCTAATTTTGTCATTTCAGCCTCCATACTGCCGGCGGTTTTTCTGATAATAAAAAACGTACTGTTGTATAATGCCTGCATTTCTGTCAAAAAGTGTGAAGGGGTCATTTCCGCCACACTCCTCTTCAATGGCACGGGAAATCCACACATCGACGGGAACACAAGCTGTCCTACTATATGCAAACAGACACACACAGTTCGCCACTTTTTTTCCAACACCATGAACCTTCTGAAGTTCTGCCATTAATTCCTCGTCACTATACTGTGAAATCTCATTCAAGTCCAGTTCCCCTGAAACCACTTTCCTGACTGCATCCATTATGTATGGCACTCTATATCCCAATCCACATTCCTGCAGTTCCTCCGGTGATGCATCTTTCATTTCGTCCGGTGTGGGAAATAAATATAAAGTCTCATATTCCGTTTCTACCTGCTGCCCGAATCTCTCTGCTAGAGCTTCCACGGACTTTGCAATTGCCGGGATGCTTTTTCTCTGAGAGATGATAAATGTAAGCAACATCTCCCAAGGAGCCTGCCGCAATACACGCAATCCCCTGCCACAGTTCATCGCTCTCTGCACAAATTTATGCTTTCCCGACTCTTCCTCATAAATACTATTGTAACTGCGCTCCAAGTCAAAATAATGATTCCATATGCCTTCCCACTCTTCCATGTTACAGGAGATAGAATACTCCTGTTCTGCGGTTTGTTCTATGTAAATCACATGATTTTCTGTAACAAATCGATATCGTTTTTCATCAAATAACTTTGCCCGAAAACATTGTCCGCAGCCAGCAATCTTATCTAAGTCAAAGTCGTCATTAATTTTTATCTGTGTCATGGTAATCACCTTGTTATACATCTTAATAATCAAATATACTTTGTATTGCGTCTGTAATATTTATAATTAGGCAAGAATACGGTTCAGTTAATTGCAAATCATTACACTTTAAGTTATTGATATATTCGTTATACTAATTTAAAAATTTATCAATTCCATCCGAAATCCCTTTCACGATTTTGTACTGATAATCCTCCGATGCCATCAATTTATCCTCTTTCGGATTTGACATATATCCCATTTCCACGATGGTAACGGGCACCTGCGCCCAATTAATCCCACTCATGGTATCTGTTTCCCACACGTATTGCTTCTTACATCCGGTGGATGCTACCAGTTCGTCCAAGACATAAGTAGCCAGTTTCTTACTCTTTTTATATAGCTTTGCATTATAAGGATTCCCCGAAGTTTGGCATATGGTCATGGCTCCGTTTGTGGAAGTATCATCCGCTCCGTTTGCATGGATACGGACAAAGGCATCCGCATCTGAGCTGTTGGCAATGTCCGCTCTATCAATATTACTCATATCCACATTGTTTTTCGTCCTGGTCATTATGACTTCATACCCTCTGTCTTCCAACTCTTGCTGCAGCTTCAAAGACACCTGCAGTGTAAGTTCATATTCTGCCAATCCACTGGTCTTTCCGCTTGTGCCGGAACTCACCTTTGCTTTCATTACACTTGAGCCCGGTCCTATCGGCTCCTGGGATGAATTTCCCTTCTTTTGATGCCCTGCATCAATCACTACCAGATACCCATTGGAATTTTCACTTTTTTCTTTGAGATACTTTGACGCAATATAGTATTCTCCGTCGTCCAACAAAACCCGACACCACTCGTCTCCTGCTTCCAAAATATCTACGACAGCATGTCTGTCCAACTTCTTATAAACTTTAGAATCCGTAGTTGCCTCTGTTCTGACATTCACCCTGTCCGTAGTGTACATCTGACCGATTGGAACCAAATCCTCCTGAGGCTCCGCAGTACTTTCTGCCTCATCTTCCGTATCCTCTAAGGCTTCTGCAGACCGGTTCGGTTGTGATGTTGCTTCCTGTGTGGTAACATCCTTATTTTTCTCTGCGCTACCATTACACGCAGTCAGAGATAGAACAGCACATAGGCATAACAGTATCCGATTCACTTTATATCGTACTTTCATTTCAGGCAACCCTTTTTCCTTTCAAACGAAATCGAAATGTCTCAGTATTACCATTTCATTAGAAACCTCAAAACCTCTCTGACCACTCTGCCTCCTTAAAGCCGGTAAGCACACACTCTCCATCCACAACAAGCGGACGTTTCACAAGCATTCCATTCGTGGCGAGAATCTTCAGCCCTTCATCCTCACTCATAGACGGAAGCTTATCTTTCAGTTTCATCTCCTTATACAATATACCGCTGGTATTAAAGAATCTCTTAAGGGGAAGTCCGCTTTTTTCATACCACTCTTTTAATTCATCATAAGAGGGATTATCCTCCACGATATGGCGGTCTGTGTATTCAATATTATGCTCATCCAACCACTTTTTTGCTTTCTTGCAGGTTGAACACTTTGGATATTCTAAAAATAACATTTCTGTACCTCCATTATTTCATATAAGTATTTTATCTTTCGTCCAGCCAATATAACAGTGCAAGACGAAACAGGGTTCAGATTAGCGTCATCATGCTAGCATAACGGCTCCCCACACCTAAATCAACTGCTATATAAACGTCACCTGTCTTTTATAATCATATTCATGTGGCGTTTTGTCATCTGCCTTGTAACCTACCGCAAGAGCAATCTCGAAAGAATAACCCTCCGGTATTTGGAGAGCCTTGGAAAAATATTCCTGCTTCTCACCATGCAGTGCATCATAAACACATCCGATAATCAGTGTTCCCAGACCAAGGCTCTCTGCCGCCAGCGTCATATTCTCCACCGCGATTCCGGCATCTACCTTACTCCACTTGAAACCATCTTCCGCACTTAAGAAGATAAGCGTCGGTGCCTCATAGTAAAAATTGTGGGGCTGTTCTCCCTGCTCCCGAAGGCGTCTCTTTTCTTCATCCAGTTCTGATAAGATAGGATGGTCTCCATTTATGACAGAAAAATGGATTTCCTGCTTGTTCATTCCAGTCGGCGCCTGCAGTCCTGCTTCCAAAATAATGTCTAAATCCGACTTTGATATTTTTTCATCTGTGTATGCTCTGGCTGAGCTTCTGTTTTTGATTGTTTCTAACACACCGTTTGGCATTTGCTTGTCATCTCCTTCCATAATTGTTTGAATAATTCCAGTAATTAGTATATCACGCGGGCAAAGACATGGCAATGTATTATCTGCTCATGAGGTTTTGAGTGCACCGTCATTCATCTCGATTACCTCATCAAAACATTCCTGCCGCTCTTTATCAACCGCATGTGCCGCCACAATTACAATCTTACCTCTATCCCTTAACTGAATCAGATGTTCAAACACGATATCGTAGCTCTCCTCATCCAGTGCATTAAACGGCTCATCCAAAAGAACAACATCCGGGTCTTCCATAACTGCCTGCGCAATTCCAAGTCTTTGTTTCATTCCCAGCGAAAAACTTTTCACCTTTTTATTTCTGGAATCAAATAAATGAAATAATTTTAAGTATTCTTCTATCTGCTCTTTTCCAATCTTTTTATTGATGTCAGCGAGATACTTGAGATTGTAAAATGCAGTCTCATTGTCAATGAAAGACGGATTTTCAATCACAACTCCAAAATCATACATTTCATCGCAGACCACCTCTCCATGACTGGGCGCAATCAAACCGCATATCGCCCTTAAAAGCATAGTTTTCCCGCATCCATTATGACCTTTCAAAAGGTATAATCCACCTTCCTCAAAAGTCAAGTTAATATTTTTCAGCACCTGTTTCCCTTTTAATGTTTTTTCATATTCCTTTACACTAATCATAGTCTCTCCTCCCTCTTCACCTTTTTAATAATGATTAAAATAGACAACATAATGACAGATAATAATATCAATATTGTCCATACTTTACTCAGATTCGTCCTGCCTATGAAAATAAGCCCGAGCATAATACCGATATCTATGAGCAATTCCCTTCTGGTGATACTGTTCCCAGCCGCCATGGCTGACATCAGACAAATCGCCGCGACTAAAAGCACCAAGACATACCGAACGTGATAATATATGAGCAGAACGGTTATTTTTCCTGTCAAAATAAATTCGAGCAGTAACGCCCCCACAGTAAGCCCAATCAATATCCTTAAAATTTCTGTGCATAAAGCATTATATAATGTGTTTTTCTGTTTTTTCCTGACCAAAATATATGTATATAGCGTCTGATACCGAAGAACCCTGCCGGCAATCACATGAACGCTCATAGCAAGCATAAAATAAGCTAATATAAATTCAAAAAGATTAATCTCATGCATTCCTCTGTCGTAACCTTCATAGAGAATCCGCAGGGAACCTCCCCAGTCATATCCGAAATATTCACTGTGAAGACCTGATAATACAACCAAAATATAAACAAAAACTCCTACCATCAATAATACTCCCTCTTTCTCAATAAACATTTCATGACCAACATCAACAGAAAGTAAAAAAATAACGCTGCCCATAGTATTCCGGTCATCGAAATGTAAAAGTCCATATCAAGTGCCAGGGAAAAGGTCAGACAAACTAAATCTGCCAGAATTACAACAATAACAGCCAGAACTCTGTTAAATATAATATTCAAAATATTATAAAAGAGATAAACTACATTGTTTAACACGCAAAAAATCCCACAGTAAGCTCCGACAGAAAATACATCTGACCAGTCACAAGGGACATTAAATCGGATAAAAAGCAAAAGCAGGCTTGCCATGAAAATCCCATAGATAACGCTCAGTTTCATTCCATTCCCCACAATTACCTTAAACATCTGATTCCTGCACCGGACAATATACTGGGGATTTTTTATATCCTCAGTATTATTCAGCAATAGTAAAACCATTATCAGCATATTATTCAGCATAAACTTCTGCGGTCTGAAAATTTCAGCCAGCACAGTCTCTAACCCTGTTTTGGCAGTTTCCGAATATTCTGCTGCCACATATGCCCATATGACACCGCCAAAAATAACTAACAACACATTTATTTGATTTTTTTTACTCATAAGTACGCCTTTTTCCCTCTTACCAGATAAATATTCATAATAAAGAAAACCACAACGATCAAGAATACTGGCAAGACAAATTCATCTGCCCAGTTTATTCTCTCTGTAGCATAGAATTCTACAGAGGATAACAAAAATCTGTCCGGCACAAAAGCAGATAAATGATTCACTATATTACTTGATACACCGCCCAGCAACTGTCCCAAAATTGACACAATGACCAACGGTCCAAAATATAAGAATAATCCTGTCAGGGAACACCAATACTTATTATTCAACAATATAGAAAGCCCGTATGAGAGCATCATACAGCAGATCATATAAATCATGAGTTTTGAAAAATGAATCACAATAAAACCAATGCATTTTTGTATCGTTGGATTCTGCATATTTAAGCAGACCGTAATAGCCGCGTTTTTTTCCACCGGGAAGAAAAACAGTGAAAGCATTGTCATAAAAACAAACACCGCAAACAGAATAGAAATTACATATAAAATATTGGCAGTCAGTATACTCCATGTCATCTTTGAGTAGTCTGCCCTTGTAATAATAAAATTTCCCAGCCCATCCAGTCTGAGCTTATACTCTTTAGAAGCCACCAACAATCCGGCTAACATTGACACTGCAATGACAAACACCATATAAAAATCCGAAGACGCCAGAAACCCGATCCAGTATGTAAATCCATTATAGCCTTCGTATATTTGCTTTACACGGTCAATATCTACATCAACGGCTCCCGAATTCAGTGTATTCAGCAATTCCTTCTGTTCCACCCATGTAAAATAGTAACTGAACAATATGGGTACAACACAGATTATTGGCATCACAATTGAATAGATGGATTTAAAACATCTTTTCAGTTCATTTTTTATCATATTTTTAACCCCTCATTTGTTTTTTGCCTGTCGGCAGGAACCTATCAAAACAGTCCGGCATATATGCTGCACCGGTTAAATGTCGACATCCTCTTGATAAGAGTATCCGGAGCATATTCCGGATACTCTTCCCTGCCGTATTCGGCTTAAACCTCATATTATTATAAAAATTCTACACTGCCGTCCTCCAGGTGATAGAGAGCTCCGCACACCTGCAGACCATCGCCCCCATCCTGAATCTTCAGACTTTCTTTAATCATCTTCATGCTGTTCTTTACATTCAAGCAGCAAGCAGTGTGATCATCCTTCTCGTCACCGATAGCCTTTTTGATTTGATCTGTAATGTACTTAATATATCCCCCCGGATTGTCACCCATTGCCGCACCCACTGCGCCACAATGATTATGGCCCATGACTACGACCAAAGGACTTCCTAAATGATCCGCAGCATATTCAATACTGCCGAGCTGATGGTTATCAATCACATTACCCGCTACGCGGATGACAAACAACTCTCCAATCCCTGCACTGAAAATACTCTCAGGAATCACCCTGGAATCAGAACAAGTAACTATGATAGCATAGGGAAACTGTCCCTCCTCACAGGTCTGCCGACGCAACATCAAAGAAATGTCTCCCTCACCGTGCTTTGCATCCAGATAGCGTTTGTTACCATCTTTCAATTTTTTCAAAGCTTCCTCTGCGGTACATGTACTTTTTGCACTCATCTTGATTTACCTCCTCTTTGTGTTAATTTTTAATTGTTTTGATTTTCCCGCTGATCCATTGAACCTTGCAGGTAAGATTCTTGTACTTTGAATTGTACACTCTTTTGTAATTTTACCATTTGACATTATATTGGTCAATTTATTTTTGTTCGCAAACAACAGCTAGAGTTATTTGGGAAAATATGTAAGACTACAAGAAATACTTAAAACTTTCTTAGGGCCCTTCTGCTCGTATTTTCTGAAAACAATTTACTCTATCATATCGACCTCTAATAATTCAGAGAAATATTGTTCTTTTTTATCCTGCATCTGTCTCTCAGCTAATTCTTTCTTATCATTAAAAAACTCCCTTTGTCTCGTCTGGATTTCATAAAGACCAGAAGCAATCTGTTCTAATGCAGTCGAAATATGATCTGTCATAAACAATCCCTGATCATAATCCTGATTTGAAAAAATCTGTCTTAACAACCCATTTGTTTTCGAGTAATAATAACGCTTATCCCCACAGACATCTTTTAGGATATTCATTGCTGGAATATTATTAGCCATTGCAAGAACAAACAAATGATATCTTTGACAAAGCACAAACTTAGCATCTTGGACAAGATGCTGGATATCTTCTATTCTCCTATATTCCAGTCCATCAAAGCCCAAAAAAATCAATTCCGGTATTTCCTGTTTCAAAAAATCCGCCTGCTTCTCCCCTCCATACATTTTGTCTAACGGAACAAAGAGCACTGTCAAATGGTATCGTTGTTTCATAACCATAACAAAGTTTCGTATTTGGGGAAGCAATGTTTTTAATTCTTCAATCGAACTATACAATTCTAACAAAATATACTCGTTTTCTCCTTGCTCTTTCATCAGGGTAGAAGGGATTTTTTTTAATCTTGTATCCAGAAAATACAAATCATCTGGCAATAAGTAAATCGGACTTCGAATTCCCATCCGTTGTAAATTATCAATCGAAAATACATCATCTCTCGTCGCCAGACGAGCGTGATGCAAAGATAAAAAGAAACCTCTAAATAATTCTTCGCTTTCATCGAAAGGACCATATGTATTCCCACCAAAAAAAATCGGTTTTCCCGCCTCTTCTGCTGCCAAGATCACAGACATAATGGATATTAATTTTCCTTTTCTATGCTTAGCACTCCATACACGATTAAAATATCCCCCTCCACATACATATAAAATATCAATTTGTGCTACTGTTTCCCGTACTGTCTCCATATTTGAGATAAACGCAAATATCTCTGCGGAGGACAAAACTGTATCATCATACTCAACGGAATAGTGCTCTCCATACTGAGGAGTATAACGGTATTGGTTTTCAGCCACAACCTGCTGTATATGAAAATCGCTCAGATATTGTTTTTGTAAGACATCTAAAAAACCAGGCTTGTATGTAAACACGATACTTTCTGCAGGATGCAGAAAATATATAGCATTTACCAACATAGCATAGTCTCCGAAATTAGTATCACCAAATGGTCCAACAAAACCAACTTTCAATTCCCCACCTCCTGGTATTACATTAGAACAGTATTTCTACCATATCTACGGAAAACACCGGAATGTGTTTTCCATGAAAAACTTTTTTCCTCTCCGAAAAAGCATCATCTATGAAAATCGCCTTATTATTATCGATAAAATCTACCTTATTCTCACTCTTTGAAATATGAATGATTCTATCAAAAAGCTGCCTGAGCTGAAAGCGATCGATCTCCTGATCCAAATCTCCAGCATGGGATGATAGCAGTGTAATCTTCTTCTTGCGATTTTGGGATAGATAAAGGAATTTTATCACATCTGGATTATAGTAGCAAGCATCCAATATAATAGTATCATCCCAATCAATAAAAATTTCATCATATTCTATATCAATTTTATAGGAAGTCCCCAGTGCCCGATCCAGTTCCACCGGATATCCATTATCCAAGATTTCTACCGGAATACCCATGGCATCAAATAAACTTAATTGCGCAAAATTAATCCCACGTGCTCTATACAAAGAAGAAGAGCCACCCATTCTACTGGCAATCTCCATCAGAACTAACTCCCCATTCTGTGCCCGTTTTAATTGTATGAACCATGCGCCCTGTAATTTGATTTTTTGGTTAATTCTATCTGCTATCTCCGAAAACTCTCCAGTTTCTTCGACCGGAACTGTATTGACACTGATTCCACTGTCAATGCGTTTCCTGATACGCGGACCGCAAAATAACAATTTCCCTGCAGCATCAGTAAAACAATCCAAGGTATATTCTTCCCCCGGCAAATACTCCAGGATCAAGCATTCCGGATGTTCCTGTAAATGTTGTTGCAGCATGGCTCTATCAATAATATACTTCGTATTTTTAGCGCTATAACCCACTTCTGGCTTGCAAAATACCGGATATGGTATATCTTCCTCTTTATTAAACATCTTTGGCACTCTGACTACATCTTTTAATACTTCATATGTTTTCTTTTTGGAAAGACATATTTTCGTTGTCTCCGTACAGGAAGCAATGACCTTGCAGGCAAGCTTCTCCTCATTTTCTTTTAATCTTGTAATAACACTGTCCATCGCGGGGATAATATAATCAATGGCATTTTGTTTCACAATTTCCTGCATCACAGGAATAAAGTTTTCCTCCGTATAAAACGGAACATTTCCTATGTAATTTTCATAAACAAATTTCCCATGATCATCAATACTACTCGCGCCAAATAAACGAAAATGAATAGAAGGATGCAGAGAACGATATAATTCTAATGCTATTTCAGAACCGCAGGGAAAAACCAAAACATTTTTTTTCATAAATGCTCCTTTCTCACAAACATTATCTCCTTTTTAACAGATCACATATCCTATCAATCTCTTTCAATGCCAAATCTGCATACAAGAACAGTACCAGAACTCTCTCTGACATCTCCTTTGCGATTGGAGTATCTTCTGCCCGGCATTTCTGTTCATAACATCGAAATGCACTGATAATCGGATAAAAATATTTTCTGGCAACGATATTTTCCCGACGCAACTGCAAACAGCTCTCATCTCTGCTTTTCCCATAACTATCCTCAAAGAAAACCACAGTAATCCCATTGCGGACGATGGCATGTGTCGTGTAAGCAAAGATATATGGTGGGTAATGACCTCGCCCTCCAGATGTGGCGTCATGTGAAGTTGAACTCACATCTTCCGTGTCGTTTGGGGGATATGAACACATTTTTGTGTCCATATCTTCCACCCCGGTTAGTTCTGATTCATCATTCACTGCATTATCCAAAAAGTTGTATTGAGTGTTCATTTTCTTCCTCTTTTCTGCACTGCCTTTTGTGCATCAGTGCAATGTTTGTGTCGCAGCGCAGACACAATACTTGCATGGTGAACCAAGGTTCACCTTGTGAAAAATTTATTTTTCACTCTTAACTCCTTCTTTCCTTTTTGATAATGCGGTAGGATAACGGTGCTTATCTGCAACCTGTTTAGTCCTGCACCGTTGTCCTGATTAAACAACTTGCTTCTTTTGATTCTTATACCAGTTTTTCACATCTGGTATGATTCTGTCATCCATGCCTTTCAACACGAATGTCAGCTTATACGGATCAACTGTCCCATCCTCATTCGTATCGCCTACAATCACCTTCTCCACAATGCTCTCAAATACCACCCTGTCGAATTTATCCAGCATATCCGCTTCGGCAATACAGGCACGGATTTCCTTCATTCTCCGACTGACATATTTTGCAGATTCCACATTGGCGGAATATAGGGACATTTCCTCATTGAGTTGATTAATCTTACGGGTCAAATCCTGATACTTTGCATCGTATGCCTCTTTTTTAATTTTATCATCCAGCAGCATATCGGTCAATTTCTTTCTCTTTGATTCCTGCTTGCTGAGTGCTTTCTCCAACCTATGCAGCTTAATGGCACTATCGTCATTTGACAAGGCTTCCTCCACAGAACGGATCACAGAATCCAAAACATCATCGAAATTATCTGCCAGTAGATGGAACATTTCCATACCGGCTTTTTGCTGGTTGTTGTCTGATGATGGGAACGCCTTGTTAAATACTTCCCACAGAACCCACACTCGCACATACTGCCTCCTCCGGAGTTACCATAATGGACTTGCCCTCCGGGTGATAATCATAACCGAGACAACCGTTAAATCCCATCATCTCTCCCCGTTTCATCTTCATCTTGATTCCCATCTTGACGTTTGCAGACAGGGATTCCACCTCATTCTGTGCCAGTGTTGACAATAGAGCCAATGCCATCTCGCTTTCCATAGAAAGGGTGTTGATGTTCTCTTTCTCAAAGATGACCGCAATTCTCTTTTCCTTTAACATATGGACATACTGGAGTGTATCCACCAGATTACGGGAAAATCGTGAAATGGATTTTGTAAGGATCACATCAATCATTCCTGCCATGCAGTCATTGATCATCTTCAGGAAACCATCCCTTTTGACCGTTTTCGTCCCGGTAATCGCCTCATCGGAATATATGCCAACCATCACCCACTCCTTGTTTTTGGAAATCTTGTCCTGATAATATTCCTTCTGTGACTGGAAACTCTGCAGCTGTTCCTCGCCATCGGTGCTTACCCAGACATACGCTGCCACCCGTTTCCTTTCCAGAGAAAGACCATTACCGATTAGATTCCTGCGTCTGCTGCCATTCTCCCCGGCAGCCTTAATGACTTCCACTTCTCCTGCCATACCTGTTCCTCCTTCCCTTTTGGATATAATATTAGAAACTTTGTGTTTCCAGCTTTACTATATCGCCATAACAAAATGTTAACCAATGTACGGAAGACAGATAAGAGAAAATTCATTCCCATCTGTTCGTGCAAGTACCGCTAACTTCTTTGCCAGTTTCAAAGTGTCCATGGTTCATCCCCTACTTTCTTGATTTTTTGTCTATAGGGGTATTTTATAATTTTTTGGGGGATAAGGAGAGTAGAGGGTTCGGTCACTAAGTGACCGTGGGAAGGTTACTTTGGGGGAGATTAGATTTCATTGATTGACATCAAACTTTGTTTATTTACAGAAAATCAGGTATTCGCCTGCAAATGCTTGCATTTGTTAAAGAAAATAGATATACTATATACAAAGGAAGGTGATAACTATGGCAAATACAACAGCAGTTTACGCACGTATAGATAATGGGTTAAAAGAAAATGCCGAAAATATCCTTAATCAGTTAGGCATTTCTCCATCCAGTGCAATCCAAATGTTTTATAGTCAGATTGTTTTAACAAGAGGACTTCCTCTCAATCTTCAATTACCCCCTGCTAAACCCACAGCTATCGACAGCATGAGCCGTGCTGAATTGGATGCAGAGCTTACAAAAGGAATGGAGTCCCTGAGTTCCGGCAAAACATATACAGCCGATGAAGTTGATGCAGAACTCCATAAGGAATTTGGCATATGAGTGACAGCTACAAAGTTATCTATTCTCCCGAAGCCTTAGACGATATCCGAAAATTTAGAAATATGCAAAATATCCGTTGACACTTATGTTGTGTACTACTATACTATAGATATGGGAAACCCAACAACATTTCTTCCGGAATATTTACTGAAACAATGCATATACTATAATTAAACCATCAGTTTAGCTAACTGCCGAAAAAAGTTCTTGCTTTTTTCTATGGTTGAGTGTATTATAATATTAACTCGTCTAACATGTTTAGAAAGAGAATCCGGTTTTCGCACAGCGATTACCGGCTTTTTTATTTTTTCTCCAAATTCTTTATGTAATTCTGATAATCGCTTTCATAGTCTTTCTTGGCACTAATAAAAAATACCGGATATCCCGTAATCAGAAGAACTCGCTTATCGCTTTTATCCTCGAGTATCACAATGAATAGCAGAGATATCTTCAAGTCCAGTAATATCAATCGTCCTTAGTTTTCCCATACCTCTACTCCTTTGGCTCCCAAATAAAAAGATTAAACTTTCTTTCTCCATACTTAGTGTTGTGATCTAAATCTGCATTTTCCTGCAGCGCTCTCACAAAGCTAATCTTACCTTGATTTGAATTTGAATCATCTACCAATCCTCTGTGATAAAACGCAGGAGCTCCATTCATCAAATCCGCTAATTGCAAAATCTCTGATTCTTTTGAATTAATCTGACCAATCTGGTCTATTACTTCTTTCTTAAAATCGTAAATATTATTGCAAAGAACCTCTCTTAATTTTGCAACGCGCTTACCGCCTCTTGTATCCTTTATATCAACCATAATATGATATTTATTATTCGGAGATATCACCGGATCGAGCATGCGGTAATACATTTTGTAGTACCACAAATCATAATCACCATCATTATATTTATCATGATCCAACGACTGCTTACCGCTTGCCACTAATCCTCTATATAACAAATCCTTATTTTTCCCAGTCAAGTGACATAGGAGCACTCCGATGTAGTAGACATACACTCTCGACGGAAAAATCTTTGGGCAACGAGTTCTCATAGCCTTCGACACGTACAGCCATCGGCATCATAAACCGTTCTGAATTAAATACATCGCTTACAAAAGAATCAGGAATCATTCTGCCGGGGATAAAGATTGATAAAGTATTCTTCTATTTTTTCCTCGCCACAGACAAAAGTCTTGAATGCCTCCTCAAAACTCTCGGAACTGCTCTGACCCAGCAAGGCTCTGTAATAGCCTGCGGCTTTAAGAACATTTCCCAGATTATGGGCCTCAAAGCTGTAGGGATAGTAGTAGCATTCCCGTATCATACAATACTCTTCATTTTCCATGGGAACAACAAAATTAGGGAACAGTCCTTTGGTTTCCTCCTTATCCTGATTACACTCCTCAAAAGCCTTTCCAAAGCTACAAAACGGAATATTATTATTTTTATAGTATTTGTCATATAGATTAAGCCTGTTAGCATAACTCTGATAGCGGTTTATGCGACCTTCACGCTGTTCAAATTTTACAGGGTCAAATTCAAGAGACCAATGGACTATCTTGCGGCAATAGACATGAAAATCAAACCCCTCCTGTCCTATTGAGGTGGAAATAAACTGAAAGGGTCTGAATGGAGAATTAAACATCTGTATCTTGTTGATAAGTGTCTTTACAGAGGATTTGCTGGTATTCTCTGCGTAATGTCCAACGGCAAATGCTACGGGCATTGTATCATATGTACCAATTGCATCCTTAAACTGCGTACTTACATCGAATATAGTAACTCCCAGTATATCCGAAAACATCTGAACCTTTTCATTCTCCTCGGCAGGTATGTATTCAAAATATTCGTCAAACACTTCTTCTATACAGCCGTCCGCCCCATAGGAGATTATTTTTTCATAAAGACTGCTTCCTTCGGCATACGCCACAAGCACACGCAGAGAATCCAGCTTTGTCATATACTTAAAATATGCCTTACAAAATCTGGATCTATTATCTTCATTTTTAAAAAGCTCAGGTCGATTAGCTGCATAAAAGTAGGGCGACCCCTGTTTATCGGCATGATGCTTTTCATCATACTCATACAACTTATTTATCACGCTGTTATTACTGCTATAAATGCTCTGACGGGTGCTATGTAAAGTTAACTTTTCAATGCTGATGACAGTTTTACTTCCGGGTACCACCTGTATATCCGTAGTTTTTTTCATATCTTTCAGTGTCCTCCGTGCTGCCTCATAGCTCAGCAAAACGCTAAGACTTCTTGGAGTCATATTATAATCTGCAAAAAACAGTCGCTTTGATATGCCACGTTTCCCCTTAAAAACTCCTTTCAACTCCACATCTCCTCTTGAGGGCGGAATGAACAGCAGCTTATGAAGCTGCTCCTGGTCAAACAACACATCAAAAAGTTTTGCCAGCCTTGCATTATAAAGCAAATCTCCTCCCATGTCATGGCTGTCAGCAAAAAGCGGTGCAAATGCTTGAACACGTTGCTTTGACAACATATAGCTGTCATTCATTACATTTTCCAGCTTTTTATACCCCTGTTTGAATGACAGAAACGCAGGGGTGCTTTTTATATAATCCTTTCTGACCGACAAACTGCCGTTCACCATTCTCTTATATTCTGCAATGTTTTCAGTACAATCGTCAAGCCAGATCTCCTCATCCCCATCCTTGTGAAGTACATATTTTTTCTCCTCTGCATCACCAATCAGTTCACTGGCAATATTATCGGCTTTAAAAAGAGCAGGTTTAGTCTCAGAGTCAGAGCTGGAATAAATATACCATTCCGGCTCATCGTCAGCGTTTGGGGTGGTTATCTGAAAAAGAATGTCTCCGTCAGAGATACGGTTCCACTCTACCTCTGCAAATTCATTTTTAGGCATACGACTAAATTCAACAGCCAGTATATTTCTCCATACTTCGTTATCGCCCCAATCAAGCGTTTCATTCTCTGACCGTATAGCAGCCGGTCTGCCTGCCATATACCTTTCAACTCTGGAAATTCCAGCTTCCTTCAGCATCTGCGACTGTTCACAGATACACTTTTTATAGTCATCGTGCAAGTTTTGCATCTCCTGCTTATCATTATCATTACTCGTTTTATAGGTCTTAACTTTACTGAATTTTTCGCTGTTAAGTTCCTCCCATCTTTTAAACCATTTTTTTGATTCTCTCTCGTTCAGATCCTCGTTCAGATATTCTATTATCCTTTGAAATTCTTCATAAACATCTGTTTCAATCTCAAGGAAACGCTTACCCTCGTCAAAATCGTCATTATTGCCATCTTCGGAAACAGACAGCTGTTCAAAATCGGCGTCGATATCTCTATCAAAATTTCTGAGCTCACTTAGCTTTGTGTGATACCTAAATGGGGTAGCACTCATAAGCACTATCTTATTCTTATTCTTATTCTTATGCTCGCCCCTTATCAGCTTATCAATGACAAGACTCATTTCTGAATCTGTTCTGCCCTTATCTGTGAAAATCTCAGAGTAATTCTGTATTTCATCAGCAAGGAAAAGATCCATTTCCAGCATGTCAATGCTTTTAACCGCCATACACTTTCTTGCCACGCGCATCATTTCTTTACAGCAGACATCCATAAAGATTTTCTTTATGGCATCAAACCCCTCTTCCCCTTTGCTATATTTTTTTTCAATTTTTTTGATAAAAGCAACTGATGGATTTATTTCTGTTGTGCTATCTTTCAGATCCTTTACAAATTTGACAAGTTCTGTTAAAACACCCTCTGTACATTTTGCACAAGAGAAATCCTTTTTTATTTTTTCCAGGCATTCTATAGTAAACGCGATCAACATCTCTTTTTGTAATTCAATTTCTATCAGTCTCTTTATATAATTTGCATCACAATTTTCATTTTTTTTAACCAAGTTTTCAAATTTTTCTATTACATCATCTTCTGTTTTGCTTTGAAAATACTCTTTATACCATTGCGGGTTCTCGTCTCTTAATTTTTGCAATTCTTGCTTTTCCTCTTTCTCAAGCGGTTTTGTTCGTTTTCCAAATTGACTTCCCCTCTCCAAAAAAATAAGGCGAATGTCCTCTGCATGGGGTCTTATCTCCTTGTAATATAATGCAGCAAACAAAGTATTAACAAATTCTTTATAACACTTTTCTTTACACTCATCCCATGATTTCTGAAACAACTGCTTAAACTCATTTTTTAATTCATTTAAGCCACCTATATTGTTTTCAGCTGCCTTTATTTCAGTCTCAACGCTGTCAGAATTGCCTTTACATACCTCTTCCAGCAGAGCATCCTCTTCCCCATCTGCCAAAAGTATATATGCATGAGCACGTTCATCTTTTCTCCCATCGGTTGTAAACTTGATTGTAGTTGAGGGTGTGAGTGTGTATATATCCAGTGTTTTACCGGCAGCATTTAAATTTGCCGGTTTAAGAAGAGACACAAATCCAAGAGACAACCTTTCTGATGCTCTGCTAGTCACTTTAATGTTTGTTGCCGTTTCCACCTCTTTTTTCAGCTTGCGTATATTTTCCTTTGCAAGAGCCTCGTTTCCACAAATATACCCCACCCGAAACGACTGCTTATCTTTCATCATTTTTGCGATGATATTTGTTGCAGTTATAGTTTTTCCAAGACCCACCTCGTCTGCAAGCAGAAAACGGTTTTTCTTTTTCAATCTACGGCAGATATTTTCTGCGCCGTCCTGTTGAAATTGTATATTACTCATTTAGATACCTCCATTTTTTTAAATGAAATTATTGATGAAATCTAAAAGTTCTTCGTAATACTTATCATCGCCTTTATAAAGCTTTGCATATTTTTCTATATCCTCAAGAGCATGACGGAATTCAGAATCATCCCTATATTTTGTCGCAAGAGTCATCAACTGCTCAAAGATATAATCTTTATTGACCCTTTTTCGGTTTACACTTCCCTTTCCTCCCGAGGATATACCGTTGGCATGCAGTCTGTTTACGTTTTTTCTTCCTTTTATGATATTTTTCACAATGTTTTTTATAAGCTCCGCATATGCATTCTCTGCCTCTTTATCAAGCAGCCCGCAAATCCCCTCTGGTTTCCAATTCTCGTAAATGCTAATACAAAACCATCTGCTTTTATTATTTTCATTGTCCTCATCCACATATTCCTCGGGATTGATTATATGCATATCAATCGTGGGAAAAGGTCTATCATCTTCAAATATTACAGGCAAAGAATCGGGAATTATCGGAACGGATTTTTCCCTGCCACTTATGCGTACCTCTACCTGATACTCGGCAAATGATATTTTCTCATGAGCAGCCTTGGCTCGAATCTCACATTTATATTTTTTTCATCCTTATCAAAACGGCACTCAATAATTACCTTGTTCAAAAAACTTTTAAGATGTTTTGCAGCCTCAAAGGTCTCTGTATTATCTTCATACTTTTCGTGAGTTGCCTTCTCACTGTTCTGAAATAAATCCAGAAAACGTTTATATTCACTCTCATCTGTACAAAATTCAATATTAAACTCTGTGTTTCCCGACTGCTGGTTAATACCTAAACCGTTGTTGGTGGCATTTGACGAGCCGACTATCCAATGAGCCTGTTTATCCTCATCATCCCACCAACTATATATTTTTGCATGAAGCGGTGTATCTAAGGGGAAAATACGGGTCTTTTCAACAAAATCTTTTTTTAGTTTCGAGAGACCCGAAAACCCGTTATACGTTGACACCAGCATTTCCAGATTATTGCTTATGTTCCCTACAATTTCATCGGATAAAAAAGGGGATACTACTATAATCTTACTCTTTTCCTTTATTTCCTCTATTTTCCCAGAAACCTCCTTGGCATTCAGAAAATTTACCCCGCCACCGTTTTCCTGTCTGAAATCGGTTTCTCTCAATTCATTTAGAACGGTTTGGACATCGCTGCTTTGACATTCATTAAAAACCGACTTAAAAAATTCGGATACCTTTTCTCCATTTACCTTTACCTCTTCAGAGAAGGCTCCTACCTTCCCGCATACACAGGCGAAAGCATCAATAAGCATTGAATCTGTAAGATTTTTGCTCATAACAAGGAGTGTGTACCGAATATCATTCTTGTCCGTTTGATTTTTATATCTCAGAAGTATCACCTTGGGGTGATACGCCCCCTTTTCTTGCCTAATACCATGCAGATATTTTTCGGATATTTCCTGCACTATCCCTTGACCCTTACTGCGTGAGAATGCATCGTAAAACACATGAACTTTGTTATCCTTGATAAGATGAATCGCATCAAGAGAATAAAGCACTCTTATAAGATATCTTGTATCCAGAGAAAATGTGGTCATATATACCGATGTAAGTTCAAAGGATTTATCTCTTAAATTTTCGGGCAAAATAAATGCCAAATCATTTTGTACATCAAAGGTATTATCATTATCCGTAATCCACATAATTATTTTGTACCTCCAGCTTTAATATTAAGTAATATTTTCGGTATTTCCGACAATTCGACCTGTTCAGGTTTTACAAGCCCATTCAGTATTTTCATATCGACACGATAGTAAGGCTTCGCTGAAGCTCTGAACTGCAGTTTGATGAATCCTTTATCTATTTGATCACATATATCCTCGAATGAAACCACCCACAAATTCACCTGCCACTTACCTTTTGCATCCGATTTGACATCCTGCGTAAGCACTGCATAACCGTTTTTCGGTTCTTTTTCTTTTATATCTTTTATAAATGGATACACAGGCCACACATCTCTGCCCTCTGCTATACTCAGGATATAATATACCGTATTATCTTTAGCATCTTTAACAAGATTTTTAGATCTTATATTCTCTGCTGTATAGCCGTTTACACCTTTAGCAGCCAGAGATTTCTTTATAAGACTTGAAGTATTCGTACCACTTCCCCTTTGAAGATTTATGCTGTTTTTTTTATTCAACTGTCCCAGCCAACCATATTCAACACTCATTTTATGCAGCTCCTCTTTTAACTGTATCGGGGGTATTTCCCCTTTTCCTCATCCAAAATCTCATGTATCTTATCTACATCAATTTCGATTTTCAGACAATCATCCGGCTACTATTCTTTCAGTGATAATTTAGATACGCTCTCCACATGATACGACATCCCAAACATATCGCACCCTCTCACCCGTTCCAACTCATACCCGTTCTCCCGCAAATACTTCAAATCCCTTGCCAATGTCCCCGGGTCGCAACTCACATAGACGATTCTTTTAGGCTCCATCTCGATTACTGTCTGCAGCAGCTTTTCCTCACAGCCTTTACGTGGCGGGTCGAGAACTACCACATCTGCCCGAAGCGCATCCCCGCTCTCCCGGAATTTTGCAGGCACTACTTCCTCTGCCGCCCCCACGAAAAATTCCGCATTGGTGATATGATTCAACTCAGCATTATATTTGGCGTCTTCTATTGCTTGAGGTACGATTTCCACGCCATATACCTTGTCCGCTTTTTGGGATAGAAATAATGATATCGTACCGATGCCGCAGTACAAATCCCAAACAGTCTCCGCACCCTGTAAGTCTGCGTATTCTAATGCCGTTTCGTACAATCGTTTTGTCTGTTCCGGATTCACCTGATAGAAGGAAAGTGGCGAAATCCGGTAGCGCAGCTCTCCGATACAATCCTCAATGTATGGTTCTCCATACAAAGGAATAATTTCTTCTCCCAGTATCACGTTAGTGTCCGCTTCGTTGACATTCAGGCATATACTAGCTATTTGCGGATTTACCTGTCGCAATTGTTCTACAAGCAATTCTGACTTAGGCAGTTTCTTCCCATTAATGATGAGGCAAACCATAATCTGTCCTGTTTCTTTCCCCACACGGATTAAAATGTGACGGACAAGTCCCCGATGCTCTTTTTCCACATACGCCGGAATACGATTATCTTTCATAAAGTCCAGAACCGTATCTAATATAAGCTGGTTAGACGGGTCTCCCACTTCACAGTTACGGCAGGGAATGATTTGATGGGTACGACCTACATAAAAACCGGCAACCGGTTCCCCGTCCCGGTTATAGCCAACAGGATATTGAGATTTATTGCGATAATGATATGGGGATGCCATCCCCATAATGGGTTCAACGATAACTTGATTCACATCAACCCCACCAATGCGCTTAAGACAGTTTAGGATTTTCTCCTCTTTCCACTGCAACTGCTTTTCATAACTGCAGTGCTGCAACTGACAACCTCCGCATTGTCTGGCAACAGGACATTTGGGCTCTACACGAAAAGGAGACGGCTTCACGATTTCCAGCAACCTAGCATAACCAAAGTGCTTGCGTGTTTTCATGACACGTACCCGAACCAGATCGCCAATCAATGCATCCTTCACAAAAAGGGCGTACCCATCAGCACGCCCAATCCCTTCGCCTTCCGTTCCCATATCTTCTATTTTTAAAAGCAATTCATCGTTTTTTCGACAGACAACTTTTTTCTCTTTCTTTCTCTTATCCTTTGCCATAATCCACCTCTTAGAAAAATGCTCTCTATACAGGCAATTGATTTCCAATAGCAGCAGTTACTTCCGCTTCTGCAGATATCTCGAACTCTGACGTATATTTGAATCCACATACCGATTATAGCCCAACCAGTCCAGAGTCGCATCCGATTTATCATACATCTCAGTCATCGTTTCCAAACGTGCATCCGTGTGATCTGCAAAGCTCAATGCCATCGCCTCCGCTATAGCCGGCTTTTTGGGAGAGCCATATTCCAACTCACCATGATGCGCCAAAATGCAGTGACGAAGTTCTGAAGCAAGTACCGGAGGGAAACCTTCTATTTCCTCCACCCATTTCCCGATTAGCTCTGCTCCCATAAATATATGTCCCAAAAGTTGACCATCATCCGTATAGTCATTCGATGGAAATTCCGACAACTCGTATATCTTTCCCACATCATGAAACATAGCTGCAGTAATCAACAAATCATGATCTAAAATCTCATAATTCTCTGCTAAAAATTCGCACATTTTCGTCACCGCCAATGTATGTTGCAGCAACCCTCCGACAAAACCATGATGCACGGACTTCGCTGCAGAATGAAATTGAAATGTTTTGACAAATGCGGCATCTTTCACAAACACCTTTTCTGCCAATTCCCGTAAATGCGGCTCTTTTATCCCGGCAATATGTTGTTTTAGCTGTTTATACATATCGTCAATATCATATTTCGTCGCCGGTATATATTCCTTGGGATCAAATTCCCCTTCCTGTGCCTGACGGATTCGGGTGATATTTACTTGACGGCTGCCCTGAAAAGTGGTAACCATGCCATCAACCATAATGAAATCCATGGTGTCAAACTCTGCAATGCCGTTAGTCAGCTCCCACACTTTCCCGTCTATGATTCCTGTTTTATCCTGTAAAAGCAAGGAATAATATGTTTTTCCGGCTTTTGTTTTTAACACTTGTTTGGATTTGCACAAATAAATTCCAAAAAATTTATTTCCTTCTTTATATTCCTCGATATAAGTCATAATTTATGATAATCCTTTCCGTTTTGTGCTACAATTGTTACACATATATCTACACATATATCCACATACAAAAACACAAACCAGTTCTGAATGTGCATATTGACTATTCTATCATAAATCCAATTATTTTGCATCTTATTTTTCTATATTCGATAACATAGAAAAAAGCGTATCGCCAAAAGCCGGATTTGTACTTTTTAGCCACACGCTTATGTTTACAGTAACAAAAAGAATTTCACAGCTGATAATCCACTTAATCACCGCGGCACTGCCCCATTTCGCTCTTTTTTCTGCTGCTTTTCACGATACATAAATTCATCTGCCATACCTACAAGTTCATCAAAACCTTCCTTACCTTTATCAGAATGAGCCGCACCGACGCTTGCAGATATTTTTTGCAGGTTTTCTTCTTTACTAAATGCCTCATCCAGCTCTTTCTCTATCTTTTTGCGCACAATCTCTATATCCTGTGGTTCACGCTCTCCCAACATGATAACCATAAATTCGTCACCACCGATACGGGCAACCAAATCTTCCGACATACATTCCTGCAAAACCTTTGCTGCGAGAACAAGTGCCTTATCACCTTCCTGATGCCCATAAACATCATTGATGGTTTTAAAATTGTCTAAATCAATTCCAAATACCGTGATGTGATTATCATCCATTCCCTCAATATATTCGTATACATATCTTCTGTTATACAATCCCGTGAGTGCATCTGTATTGGCATTTTTTATCAGCATCTGCTCGTATAATCTCAGCTGCGTTACATCCAGAGCGACTCCTACCGTTCCCATAACACTGCCATCCAAGTCAAAAAGCGGAGATTTATAGGTCGTCAGCTTCCTCATCTCATCACCGATTTTAACATCCTCGTCGAAAACACAGGTCTCTCTTTTTTCCATTACCTCGAATTCCGACTCCATGCAGATAAACTCGCCCTTGGCATACTCCTCCGGATCAAGATCCCATATATAATAATGCCCACGTCCCTCAATCTGCTCCATAGTTTTATTAACCGTCTTGCAGAAAAAGTTATTGACTTTCATATGAGCACCCTCTTTATCCTTATACCAGATCATATGAGGGACACTGTTAATCATAGAGTCAAGATAATTTCTGGTCTGCCAAAAATCACTGCCCATCTTATGGGTTTCCTGCAATTTCAAAAAGCGAAATCCCATCTCTTTCTCAGACATAGGCATCGTCCATATATCAGTCACCGCCGATAAATCCTCACCCATCAGCAGATCCGTCTGCTCTTTGTCCGCAAGAACAATCAAATTAGCCGTCTCTTTTTTATTTGCCAGCAAAGACCCAAGCGTCTCTTTGGCATCCAATCCTTGCATATCTACTACAATAATATCTCCTTTTTCCATCAGAGCTTTCTCTGGTTTACTGCTCTCCACATACTCATGAGTATAATGGGGAAGCGGTTCTGCATTTTTAATTACCTCAAATAAGTTTTTCTGTTCACCAATTAAATATAAGCATACATTACAATGATACATGATGTCTCCTCCGTATAAAATAAAGCCTGTTAACATTTACATTATATCTAAGGTCGATAAAAAATACAATAAACAAGTTTTGGATTACTACTTCCATTCCCCATGATGTTCTTACACCATTCATCAATCAGATTCAATACAAATTTCATATTCCGCATCAAAAACTTCTCCGACAGCCAGAGAATTTTCATAATCCCTGTCCTTTAATTCTCCATCGAAGCCAAGAGCATCACATCTGCCATACCATGGCTCAATACACACAAAAGGAGCATTTTTCTTCTCCGGTGACCAAAGTGCAAATAAAGGAGTATCGAAGCGCACAGTGACATATGCCTTTCCGTTTCGGTCAAGCAGTGACACGGCATCTGTCTGTTTCCCCTCCACCATATATGTACATTTGTCAAAGAACCCTTCCGTAAATTTCACTTCACCCTGTTCCAAAGGCAGCACTTCATCTTCCATAATCGCCATTCCGGCAGGCGTATTTCCGTGATGGTGCAATTCCGATGTCAGATTATGAAACCGCAGTCCATAACCGTTTTTGTCCGTCTCACCATGCAGAGGACACAGAAAAGCAGGATGCGCTCCAATTGAAAAATACATTTCTTCCGTCCCCGTATTTTCCACTTTCCAAAACACTTTCACGGAACTTCCCTGCATTCGGTATCCGATCTGCAAACAAAAAGGAAAAGGATATTTCTTCAAAGTCTCCTCATTAGATTCCAGAGAAAAACAAATCTCCTCCTCCGTCTGAGAAGACAGCGCAAACTCCATGTCTCTGGCAAATCCATGCTGCCCCATAGCATATTCCTTACCGTTATACCTGTACTTTTGATCCCTCACTGCACCAACGAAAGGAAAGAGAACCGGCGAAGTCCTTCCCCAATATACCGGATCACCATGCCACATATATTCCCTTCCATCTGCATTCCGCTTCAGGGATTTGATTTCCGCACCAAAGGATTCAATTTCCACTGTAAGCTCATTATTTTGTAAAACATATCGCATATCAATACCCTCTTTCCTTTGATTTCCTACAGAAGCGGAAACCCTAAAGAGGGAACGCCCCCTTTAATCCCAATTTTTCAATCATTTTTTCATGCTCATTCTTTATGAAATCTGCTGTCACGATTTTCGCATCCACAGGCACCGGGCTTATAAGACCTTTATCCACAGCTATATCATAGCATTTCTCCGGCAGCTTCTTATATCGGAAACACTCCTTAATAAAATTCTGTCCGAAAATATGCCAGCCACTGTCTTTAAAAACTCTTCCATCATACATGGCAACTAAGTCATCATCATTATATTTATTATAATATTTTTTGAACTCATCGACCGCTTTGGAACCAAACATAACACGTATCTTGCCACCGGAAATCGAAATCGTCAGTTTCACACGATTAACCAAGCCCACATGCGAAAGTCTTGTATCGAAATTGTGGAAAAATAAATGCTCATAGGAATCCTTAGACTGTACGTCATCCACATCACGATACTTATCAATGAAATCCTTAAGTTTATCACATTTTTTATGGGCTTTCATATCACAAAAAGCCTGCGGGGCAGCGTTCTCTTCGTCTGTAATTATATCTGAGCAAAGTTGACACATACCTTCGTTCTGATCCGTATATCCTACTGCCATATCCAGAAAGTCATATTTCAAGCCAAATTCTATCCATTTAGGCAGTATCTCCTCGGGAGAAGGGTAAAGGCTCTCAAGAAAATTACCACCGAGCGTGCCATCACTGAACAGAAATGCAGAAGGTCCATCGGCGCCATTACGATAAAAACAATTCCCTAACAGCCCACTCGTCTGTCCTCTTTTCCCGCGAATTTCAGAATCTCCGTCGCTCCAACCATCAAATAAAGGTTCTTCATTACTCAGGATTTCCATAAGCTGTGCCTTGGTAAGGCTTTTACCCCTGACCATGTAAACAGGCTTGCGGGTATTTGATACGTCATAATCAAAATTCTTATCGATAATGACATTTTTATTATCCTGATATCCGGAGATGATTCCCTCACGATTGACAATCCTCTGCTCGCGTATGTAGGTTCCGAAAGACTGGTCATCACTCAATTTTTTTTCATTTTCCATGTTCTATACCTCCAACATTGTACTAGCATGATGGCATCATACACATCTGACACACCCATATATCATAATACCACATATAACAAAATTCCTCAATCCACAAATAAGCCTAAAAACGCTTTTTCTGCTTTTTCCTTCACTATTTTATATACAATCTCCAAAATATTTTTTTAACATAGCATGGAGGCGGTTTTTTCAAATTAAAGTTGTGAAACACCAGTCGCTCATAGAATGCCCGAAACGAGGCTGTCATCCCCCAAGGTAATTGCGAGAACCAAGGACAGCGTCTTTTAAAACTCTTTTCCTTTCATCACAGCAACACTGACCCAATAAGAAATTCCCAGGATAATTACTGTTCCTGCCACTAAAGCGCTCATCAAGAGCCACTGTGGCTGCCCACCCAGCCAGGAAAACATTTCTATAATCTTGATTCCAATCTGACTCTTACTTACCATCAGATATACAAAAAAACCACAGCCGCAAAAGAGAGCTGCCATAATAATCTTGCCCTTCTCCATACCGAATTTTAGTACAAGCGGAATTATCACTGCTATAAAAATCAGCATAAGCGGCAAAAGCATACTGGATTCTGTGATTCCTCCCTGTATCTGACCCGCCTGATTTTTCACCAGATAACAGACCAGAGAAATCAAGCATCCTATCATCCATGATAACAGGCAGAAAGTAATCGCTAATACATATTTCGAGCGCACATAAGTATTCCTTTTGATGGGAAATGTAAACAGAAAGCAAAATCCATTATCATACTCGTCATAAGAAATACTGTTAAGCACAAGAAACGAAGATAAAAATGTCAGATAGCTGACTGCAAATGTATCATCTCCTGTATAATTTAAGAAAACAGCCAATAATAATATCATTCCCAAAAATTTCTTTTGCTGTGACAGCAGACAAATATCCTTTACCAATAAAGCTTTCATTCTGCACCGCCTTTCATCATTAAGACCAAATCGTCAATATTTCCTTTTTCCATGACCAGATTCGGATAGTTTTCCATATAATACTGCCTCTGGTTCGTCAAACAGCTATAGCCGTAGGATTCCTTTCTGGCTTTCAAAATATATTGCGGGTCTAATGTTTCATACTCTGCTTCATTCACTTTCAGTAATGCATATTCACCCAGCAGTACATCCGTTTCCTCATGCAAGACAATCTCTCCATCATGAATCATATAAAAATCATCACAGAGCGTTTCCAAATCCGATGAAATATGAGAACTGATGACAATGGCGCGATTCTCATCCTGCTCCATATAGGAGCGCAACAAATCCAGCAATTCATCTCGCACCACCACATCCAGTCCTACGGTCGGCTCATCCAATAACAATAACGATGCATTGTGACACAGGGCAACCAGAACTTTTAACTTTGCCTTCATACCGGTAGAAAATTCTTTTATCTGCTTATCTAATGGTAACTCAAAATGTTCACACCACTGCATAAACTGCTCGTGATCATAATCTGAATACATATATTTCAAAATACGGTTGATATCCCGCACGGACAAATACGTGCTAAATCCGGAATCCGACATAACCACTCCCAGCTTTTGTTTATCCTGCTCGTTTAAAGCATGGATATCTTTCCCGAACATTTCCACACTGCCTCCGTCTATATGGATCAATCCTAAAGCTGCTTTTAGGGCAGTACTCTTCCCTGCTCCGTTTCTGCCTACCAGACCGGTAATACAGCCCGGACGCACCTCCATAGAACAGCGCAGGGAAAAGTCCTGATACTGTTTTCTCACATCATTAATCTTTAACATGGTATCCCTCCATAATAATCTCAAACAGGCTGCGAATTTCCTCCATGGAAAGTCCACATTGTACCCCCTTTAGTATCGCCTGCTCCAAATCTTCTTCTACTGCCTTGCGATGTTCCTCCTGCCGCAGTTCCGGATTGATCTCTGCCACAAAAGTACCTTTGCCGTGAATCGTAACCGTAAAGCCTTCCTGCTCCAGATTGTCGTATGCCTTCTTTACGGTAAGGGCACTAATCTTGAGCTCCTTCGACAGTCCGCGCACCGATGGGAGGTTTTCTCCCTCCTTTAATTCTCCGGCAATAATCGCTGTTTTAATCTGATCCACAATCTGCTCATAGATAGGGACCATAGATGACGTGTTGACAATAATATGCATATTAATCCTCATTTCCTTGTTATAACATCTTTCACAATAAACAGTATATAACAGTATATAACTGTTGTCAACTGTTTTATGCAATAGAATACAGGACATCCTCCAGACAATTCATGGCATCATTCTGGCAGAGCATTTTCTCAAATAATAGGGAAAAGTTATCACCGGTTGTAAAATTCTTTTTATCTGAATTTGGTAATTTCAATACCACCTTGTAACACTCAAAGTCATCTGATAAGATGAAACTGTCATAATCTTGATTTCTGCAATTGAAATCAAGATTATTTGTTCCCAATTCTGTAAAATTACCATAGAGCAGTCAAAAGCGAGGTGATAAGAGATGGGCGAATGGGAAAGATTGGTGCAAGTAATTGTGGAGGAAGTTGATGAGTGTATTAAAAATCGGAATAATGAAGCATTGACGCTTTCTACCCTTGCCAGGAAGCTGGGCTATTCTGAATTTTATATTTCCCGTAAATTCAGAGAAATCTCAGGAATATATTTTCGTGACTACTTACGACATCGGACGCTTGCTTTTGCATTAAAGGAAGTTCGGGATACTTCAAGAAGTATTTTGGAAATTGCATTGGATTTTGGCTTTTCCAGTCATGAAGCTTTTTCACGTTCTTTTAAAGAAGCCTATGGTTTAACACCCAGCGATTACCGCAGTAATCCTGTTCCAGTCGTTCTTCGCACTATCATTAAACCATTTGATTGCTACTTAGTAAGTATTGGAGGAACAAGTATGCAAAACACTGAAAATGATGTAAAAGTTTATTTTGTAACGATACCTGCACATAAATACCTGCACATCAGAAATTATGAGAGTATTGGTTACTGGGATTTCTGGCAAAAACAGAGTCAGGTTCCCGGGCAGGACTGTGAGACAATATGCGGACTGCTGGACAGTATTAAGGGGAAGTTGGACGATATGGGCGGTACTGATGCCAACAGCGGAGGCGGTCAAATCATGGCCTATATCAATGAGCCCGAAGGTAGAATTTGCAGTTGGGGTATTCCGCTGGCAGAGAGCTATGGAGTTCGGCTTCCTGCTGATTATAGCGGTCCAATTCCGGAACAAATGCAGATTATGGACGTTCCCGAAGGAGAGTATATTGTATTTGAACATGGTCCGTTCGACTATCAAACTCAGAATTGCA
>JAFLTA010000028.1 GCA_022510685.1 Lachnospiraceae bacterium
ACGCCATTCCGTTACATTTGACGGCTTCCAGAACTACCTCTTTATCGTTTTTCAACTCGTCACCAGCATACTGTAACGCCATTCCGTTACATTTGACGGCTTCCAGAACTACCTCTTTATCGTTTTTCAAGACATCATCGGCAAACATAAATGCCCATCCTCGACTCTTGACAGCTTCCATAATTACTTCTTTATCTTTTTTCAGCTCGTCACCGGCATACTGTAACGCCATTCCATTACATTTGAGGGCTTCCAGGACTACCTCCTTATCGTTTTTCAAGTTATCACTGGCATGCTGCAACGCCATTCCGTCCTGTTTGACGGCTTTCATGATTATATTTCTATCACTTTCCGGTTTGCCATAACGCCATATAGTTAATGCCATTTCATTGCTTCCTCCTCTGTTCGCGTGGCTTGTTTTACGTCATACATCTATCAATCCACCAAATTGTGAATATCGCCTTTTTCAATCAATAGGTCAATATCGCTAGATTCACGATGTTGCCAAAGTCTGTCTGATTTATCCTGCGAAACCCTTAATTTAACTGGGTTTTCAAATTTCTTAAACTCCTTCAAACATTCAAATATGATAGTTTTTATGATATTTGTTTCGGATTCAAACAGGCCAAATCGCTATTTCCCCATCCTGTACTATGTATCTTTGACTTTCATCTGATTCGAGCCCGATTAGCTTTGATTTATCTATTTCATCCCAATTCCTCACTATGGTTTTAATTCCCTCCGGGACAGTTTTTGGAGACACTGATGACTTATCATCCATATTGTCGTTCCTTCCATTCAGTAATTTAAAATTTATTCAAAGCAATCTTAAAAGCTGTACCAGCTCATTTGACTCAACTGTGCCTGATGTAGTTTGTCTGGTATCATACAGCACTTTTTTCAAAAAGCGTTCTACATCCGGGTTCTTCGGACAGAAAAAACCGGAAAGCACTCTGTCAAGCATTGGCTCTCCGGCTTCATTATCATTTCCTAGCGCCAGAAAATCACGAATGTTGATATAAAAAAACTTATCGCTAATCTTCATTTGCTTTCTTCCATTCTTTCATGAATTTTCTCAGTTCCTCTTCGCCTTTTATCTCTCTTGCAGCCACAGATATAGGTTCAGGACGGTTTTTGGCAGACTCTTCAATCGCATTGACAAACATCTCCACCTGCTCCTTGCCGGAAATAACAAAATTTTTCGTGATACTTGAAGTTGCCAAAAAAACACCTCCTTTGTTAGTATGGCTCGTTTTTCATCATACATACTTCTACATTTATATTGTACTGTTTTATCGCCAGCTTTGCAACTAATTTATCAGTCATGATTTTAAAAGATAATACTCCTGCTACCCTCCAACATCGTAATATTGGCGACAGCAGCTTTTCTTCGTTTTCTGCTTCTAAGAATGTTACCATGCCTCCGAGCATATATTGGGCTCTCTCTATGCAAAATCAAGAATTATGTATTTTACTTGATAGCATTTTAGCACTTCTTGAAACTGACAACATAGAAAAAGCAAAAGAAGTAATAAAGAATGCTATCAAACGAATTGACAAAGGCATGACTTCCAGTAGTCAAGACTGATAACAATAAAACAAACATAAAATAAAAGGTGTAAAGTCTTATTAAATTATTAAGGTTTACACCTTTTGAATTTACAGCAAGTGCAAAAACTCTAAAAAAAGGGATACCAAAGAAATTCTCATCCTTTGATATCCCCATTTTATCACATTTCCCAACTATCAGATTTCTGCAAAAATCCTATCCTTACGCATTCACGACCTGTCCGAACTCAGCCTTCAGAGAGGCACCACCAATGAGTCCTCCATCAATGTCCGGCTTTGCAAGTAACTCTGCAGCATTTCCTGCATTCATGGAACCGCCGTACTGGATGCGTACAGCCTCTGCTGTTGCCGCATCGTACATCTCAGCGATGCAGTCACGGATGCCCTTGCACACTTCCTGTGCCTGATCGGAAGTAGCCGTCTTTCCGGTACCGATAGCCCATATTGGCTCATAGGCAATCACCAGCTTTTTAACCTGATCTGCAGTCACTCCATCCAAATCGGATTTAATCTGCAGACGAATCCAATCCATTGTCACGCCCATCTCACGCTGCTCCAAAGATTCTCCACAGCAGAGAATCGGTGTCAGACCAGCCTCGAATGCTTTCTTCACTTTTTTGTTCAGGAGCACATCGTCCTCCTTGAAGTAGTCACGACGCTCGGAGTGTCCGAGAATGACATATTTCACACCGGCATCTACAAGCATTGCCGCAGAAATCTCTCCGGTATAAGCACCGCTCTCTTCAAAATACATATTCTCGGCACCTACAGAAACATTCGTCCCCTTCACTGCCTCAACAACCGGCACAATGTCAATTGCCGGAACGCAGTAAACAACGTCAACTGCATCATTTTTCACTAAATCCTTCAATTCATTTACCAGAGCAACTGCCTCGCTGGGAGTTTTATTCATCTTCCAGTTGCCTGCAATAATTTTTCTTCTAGCCATTTTATCCTCCATTCTTACACCTTCCGGTGCATAGCCATACATGGCTTAACAAGATATGTGTACATACTTGTCAGGCTTTATAATTACTATTTATCATCTGCTGCTACAACACCCGGCAGTTCCTTACCCTCTAAGAATTCCAGAGAAGCACCGCCACCGGTAGAAATGTGTGTCATCTTGTCACCGAAACCTAACTGGTTACAAGCTGCTGCAGAATCTCCACCGCCGATAATCGTTGTTGCACCGTTTAATTTTGCCATAGCCTCTGCAACTTCGATGGTTCCCTTGGCAAAGTTCGACATCTCGAAGCAGCCCATCGGTCCGTTCCAAACGACTGTCTTTGCACCGTTAATAGCATCTGCAAAAAGCTTGGAGGATTCAGGTCCAATATCAAGACCTTCCATATCGGCAGGAATCTCACCGCGTCCTACTGTCTTGAAGTTTGCATCGTTGGAGAAATCATCTGCAACTACCGTGTCAATCGGAATCAGCAGCTTAACGCCCTTCTCCTCTGCCTTTTTCTCCATCTTCAGAGCATACTCCTTGTAATCCTCCTCCAGAAGGGAGTTTCCTACTTCTTCACCATGGGCAGCCATGAAAGTATATGCCATACCACCACCGATAATCAGGGTGTCAACCTTCTCCAACAGGTTCTCAATAACGGAAATCTTGGAGGAAACCTTTGCTCCACCGAGAATAGCAACAAACGGTCTCTCCGGATTGTTTACTGCATTTCCGAGGAAATCAATTTCCTTCTGCATCAGATAACCAACGACGCAGTCACCGTCAACAAATTTCGTAACACCTACGTTGGAGCAGTGTGCTCTATGAGCTGTACCAAATGCATCGTTTACAAATACGTCTGCCAGAGAAGCCAAATCTTTGGAGAACGCCTCTCCGTTCTTTGTCTCCTCTGCACGATAACGAGTATTCTCCAAAAGAACTACGTCGCCATCATTCATTGCCGCAACCGCTGCCTTTGCATTGTCACCAACTACATTATCATCTGCAGCAAATTTCACTTCCTGCCCTAACAGCTCTGCCATTCTCTTTGCAACCGGTGCCAGAGAAAGCTCAGGCTTCGGCTCTCCCTTCGGCTTTCCGAGATGGGAGCAAAGGATAACCTTACCACCGTCAGCAATCAACTTCTTGATAGTAGGAAGAGCAGCTACCAGACGATTCTCATCTGTAATATTCAGCTCTGCATCCAATGGTACGTTAAAATCGCAACGAACCAGTACCTTCTTGCCTTTTACATTGATGTCATCAACAGATTTTTTGTTTAACATAAATCCTCCAATCCGACGCAACACTACGTCACAAAATAATTTAAATTAATATAAATTGAATTATAAACGGGTCCGGTCCATTGCAAGACCGGACCCGTATGGATCAAAATTGTTCGGGAACTATCAAGCTCATTGTGTCAATTAACCCAACTCACTGAAATACTTGATTGTTCTTACCATCTGAGATGTATAAGAATTCTCATTATCATACCAGGATACTACCTGAACCTCATAAAGGTCATCGCTAATCTTATTTACCATTGTCTGGGTAGCATCAAACAGAGAACCATATCTCATTCCGATTACGTCAGAAGATACGATTTCGTCCTCATTGTAACCGAAAGACTCTGTAGCTGCTGCCTTCATAGCTGCATTGATTCCCTCAACAGTTACATCAGACTTCTTAACAACAGCTGTCAAGATAGTTGTAGAGCCTGTAGGAGTAGGAACACGCTGTGCAGCACCGATCAGCTTACCATTCAACTCCGGAATAACAAGACCGATAGCCTTTGCAGCACCGGTGCTGTTAGGAACGATATTGATTGCTGCAGCACGGGATCTTCTCAAGTCACCCTTTCTCTGAGGACCATCCAATGTCATCTGGTCTCCTGTATATGCATGAATAGTACACATGATACCTGTCTGAATCGGTGCATACTTATTCAGAGCATCAGCCATAGGTGCCAAGCAGTTTGTTGTACAAGAAGCTGCAGAAATTACAGTATCCTCTGCCTTTAATGTATCGTGGTTTACATTGTATACGATAGTAGGAAGATCATTTCCTGCCGGTGCGGAGATAACAACCTTACGTGCACCAGCCTTGATGTGTGCAGAAGCTTTGTCCTTAGATGTGTAAAAACCTGTACACTCCAAAACTACATCAACACCAAGATCACCCCATGGGCAGTTACCAGCATCTGCCTCAGCATAAATCTTGATTTCTTTACCGTCAACTGTGATAGAGTCATCACCTGCAGTAACGGTATCAGCCTTCTCATATTTACCCTGAGAAGAATCATACTTCAACAGATGAGCAAGCATCTTAGGGCTTGTCAAATCGTTGATAGCTACTACCTCATAACCTGCTGCACCAAACATCTGTCTGAATGCAAGACGTCCGATACGTCCAAAACCATTGATTGCAACTTTAACTGCCATATCAAAATTCCTCCTAAAAAATTTATATTTTTAACATGTGAACTTGTCCACATGTCAAGTTCCAAAAAATACCGAAAATGCCAATTTCTGCATTCCAATCCTTATTGTACTCAATTTACAAGCAAATTTCAAGGATATTTTTTAATATTTCAGAGATATTTCAGCTATTCCGGCTCCCACAGACAAATTTCGCCTTTTTTCATAGATTCCTGTACGAGAATCGTCCTCTGATTGGAAGAACCCTTAAACGCCAATCCCAAATCTTTATTTTCAATTTGAAATTCGCCGTCTACAAGCACATCAATACACGATAAAAGTTCCCCGGTTTCCTCCCACTCAGGCACCATTTTCTCCAAAATATCTTTCTGGAAATCATATCCCGTAAAGCACCAGATGGTTTTATCCGGATAAGTAGCCCGTACACGTTTTACCAGAGGTAATAAGCCCTGCTGGTTACTGTGCTCCATAGGCTCTCCCCCAAGCAGGGTCAGACCCTTAATGTGATCGGGTTTTAAATATTCTATAATCTGTTCTTCTGTCTCTGCCGTAAAAAGCCTGCCGTAATTAAAATCCCATGTTTCAGGATTAAAGCATTCCTTGCAGTGATGTGTACAACCGCTGACAAACAGCGACACCCGCACGCCGGGACCATTCGCCACATCACAGTGTTTTATATCTGCGTAATTCATACTATTCCCCATTCCTCTGCCTTCATCGGCACAAAATCTTATCAAGAAAAGAGTTTCGCTTTTTCTTTCCATAATCTATCAGGGTGCAGAACGAAATCCTGCACCCAAATGATATTTGCTATTTCTCATTCTGCCACCTTTAATGATGGCAAAATTATAAGAATCACTACACTTCAACCTATAGATGGAGCACACGGGAGTTAATCTCCTTTGTCTTACCCACGTTCCAGAAATTCTCACCCAGATAACCGCAGGTTCTGCGTGTAACATTCATGCGGTTTTTATCCTTGTTATGACACTGCGGGCATTCCCACTCCAGCTTGTCATTAATAATAATCTCTCCATCAAAGCCACACTGATGACAATAATCGGATTTTGTATTAAATTCCGCATACTGGATGTTATCATAAATAAACCGCACCACATCTTCCATGGCCTCCAGATTGTGACGCATATTCGGAATCTCCACATAGGAAATCGAGCCGCCGGAAGAAATCTGCTGGAACTGACTCTCAAAAGTGAATTTCTCAAAGGCATCAATCTTTTCCCGTACATCCACATGATAGGAATTCGTATAATATCCCTTGTCTGTCACATCCTTAATGACACCGAAACGCTTCTTATCAATCTCTGCGAAACGATAACACAAGCTTTCCGCCGGTGTACCATACAAACTAAATCCAATGCCTGTCTCCAACTTCCATGTATCACAGGCAAGACGCATACGTTTCATCAGACGAAGAGCAAAATTGGTTCCCTTCGGGTCTGTATGACTGACTCCGGTCATGAGTTTTGTCGTCTCATAAAGACCGATATATCCCAAAGAAATGGTAGAATACCCATCATGCAGCAACTTATCTATAGGCTCCCCCGGTTTTAGTCGGGCAATCGCACCATACTGCCAATGAATCGGACTTACGTTGGACAGCGTTCCCTCCAAAGAGCGGTGACGGCACATTAACGCTTCAAAACACAGCGCCAGACGCTCCTCCAACAGTGCCCAGAAATCTTCCTCATCACCCTCTGCCATAATGGCAATCTGAGGCAGATTCAAGCTGACAACACCTTGATTGAAACGTCCCTCAAACTGATAGTTACCATTTTCATCCTTCCACGGACTTAAGAAGCTGCGACATCCCATACAGGAATATACATTGCCCTCATAATTTTCCCGCATTTTCTTGGCGGAAATATAATCCGGATACATCCTCTTTGCGGAACACTTTACTGCAAGTTTAGTCAGATAATCGTACTTACCGCCACTCAAGCAGTTATGCTCATCCAAGACATAAACCAGTTTAGGAAATGCCGGTGTTACATAGACACCCATCTCATTTTTGATTCCCTCGATACGTTGATTGAGAATCTCCTCAATGATCATGGCATTTTCTTCAATATACGGATCGTTCTTATCTAAATGCAGGAACAATGTCACAAAAGGTGACTGTCCGTTTGTAGTCATCAATGTATTAATCTGGTACTGAATCGTCTGCACACCGGATCTTAACTCATCGTGAATGCGGTCATCCACAAATGCCGTACGTACATCTGCCGGTACATCTTTTCCATATTTCTCCTCATAATGTCTCTCATATTTTTCTCTTGTCATGCGCAGATATTTTCCCAAATGGCGCACATCAACTGACTGTCCGCCATACTGACTGCTGGCTACCGCCGAGATAATCTGTGTCATAACGGTACAAGCTACCTGAAAACTCTTAGGACTCTCAATCAGCTTTCCGTTCATCACTGTACCGTGCTCAAACATATCTCCGATGTTTATCAGACAGCAGTTAAAAATACTCTGCAAAAAGTAATCCATGTCATGGAAATGAATAACACCTTCCTCGTGAGCTTTCACAATCTTCTCCGGCAAAAGCACGCGCTTTGTCAGATCCTTGGAAACCTCCCCGGCGATCAAATCTCTCTGCGTAGAAGCAATATACGCATTCTTGTTGGAATTTTCCTCCATAACATCCTTATTGCTGTTCTTAATAAGGCTCATAATGGAATCATCCGTCGTATTAGCACGACGCACCATCTCTCTGGTATAACGGTAAATAATGTACTTCTTTGCAAGGGCATATTTGTGTTCACTCATCAACTTCTGCTCAATCATGTCCTGAATGTCTTCCACCATCAGATTGTCAGCGTGCTTGTTTTCGATTCCCGCAACTATGGCGTCGATTTTTTCTTCCGAAACCTGCTCATAGCGATCTACCTCTGCGTTTGCTTTCTGGATTGCCACCACAATCTTATTCCGGTCGTAATCAACAACTCTTCCATCTCTCTTTGTAACCGTCATCATAATAAAGCGTCCCATGCCTTTCCGTAACCTGCAAACTTATTATGCAAACTTGTTTGCATTGTCGCAGGCACAAATTTGCCGTATGAAATCGTAATCATTCTTAGAGGCGTTTTTTGTCTCTTTAAAATGATTTTTCATACTACACTCCTTTTAATCATCTACTCCAGACAGTTGCCCCCCCTTGCTGTCTAGTGCCCGAAGCTAACAACGAGTCTTTTACTTTACAAAAAACGTATCATCATTTCCTGTAAAATAAATATCAACGGAACTTATTATAACATTGCAAATAAAAAAAGTCCACAATATCTTGTGATTTATTTCAAAAAAATCACCAAATATTGTGGAACTACACTTTTTTCTAAGCACTACTCTTGTAGTCATTTTTTATAAATTTTTATTTAATCCTGACATTTCTCCTGTACATCAAACAGGTAATCCAAATAAAAGGAAAATGCCGAAGGGATACTATATTCCTCCCTGAGCATTTGTCTGTCGCAAAATATACCCTGTCCCTGTAGTTCTCCGGGAAGTTGTAGCAAAGAAAGCTCATACCCCAACATATGCCATTCCACATGGCTGAATATATGTTTTGCACTGCCGAGCAGCTTAATCTCCCTCGCCAGCTTCCAATGATACATATTCTCCCGCAGTGCTTCTAATGACAGATGTCCGTCTTGTCCCGGAAATTCCCACATCCCTGCAAGCAGCCCCTGGGAAGGACGTTTTTGTATCAAGTACTTCCCCTGATATTCCAAAAGAAATATGGTCCGTTTTTCTATCCGTCTTTTCTTTTTCGCGGGTTTGTTGGGATAGTCCGTCATATTTCCCTGTTGATACGCCTTACAATACTCTGCAATCGGACAAACGCTGCAGTGAGGCTCCCCATTCGGGATACACACCACAGCCCCTAAATCCATCAATGCCTGATTAAAGGCACCGGCATTATCCGGAAGAATTTCTTTGATTTCCTCTCGCACCCGCCTCTTGAATGCCGTTCCGGTAATATCCGTGTCATCCGCTTCCAGCCTCGTGTAGATGCGATATACATTACCATCCACCGCCGGCTCCTTTTTGCCGAGAGCAATAGACGTGATGGCTCCCGCTGTATACTCACCGATTCCCGGCAGGGCAAGCCACTCATCATATTCCTGCGGAAAACGTCCACCGTACTCGGTACAAATCACCTGTGCCGCCCGCTGTAAATTTCTGGCACGGTTATAATATCCCAACCCCTGCCATAATTTCATCAACCGGTCTTCCTCCACGACCGCCAAATCAGACACATCCGGCAATGCCTGCAAAAAACGCTCATAATATCCCTTTACCGCCTCCACCCTCGTCTGTTGCAGCATGATTTCCGACAACCAAACATGATACGGACCGGGACTGCCTCTCCACGGCAAATCCCTGGCATGGCTTGCGTACCAGTCCAAAAGCGGCTCTACAATAATGTTCACTGATTTTCTCCCCTCCTGCGGAATATCTCCGTGACATCCGTTCCTTTACTTTCCCCATCCTGCGAGGCAGCAGAGGGTAAGTTTACTTCCGTCGTATTTGCTACTCGTGCAGCATCCTCAGACAATCCCATAATCTGCAAAATCTCTATCACCGAAATTCGTGTATACTCCGACAATTCTTCCACAGTAGGTATCCTGCCCATTTCTTCTGCCATATATTTAGTTGCCTCATGAAGAAGATTCGTCTTGGCGAGCATGGCACTTTCCTGATCTTTGTTTTCCGTCTCAGAATCAATATATCTTTCCATCGCCTGCTTCGCTTCTATTTCTATCGTTCCCCAAAAAGCATCCGCATCTGCAGTACCATCTGCCTTAATATAACGCCGGGCGTCAGCTTCCACTACACGCATCCCCTCCAATAAGCCCAGATTGCCCTCTGCAATCAATTCCTCTTTGGGCACACCGCGTTTTCTGTATTTTCCGGACAGTTTTATCACGTACTCCAACCGACTTTCTATCATCCGATTCCTCAAGTCGGAGCGTCCTTTTAAAAACGCAAGAATGTCCTCATCGGATACCAAAGGACTGTCTTGCTGCAGTGCCGTGACTTCCTTCCTATAGAGACGACTGTTCTGTGCCGGTCTGCCGGAAGCCACTCTGCTACCCGTCATAGAGGCAGACGACCTTTCTTCGGTGTATGCTTCCCCGTCAACCGTTTTTTCCGCCTGCGTTTGTGCCATCGCACGCAACATCTCCGGATCCGGTTTATATTGATAGCCCTCCACTTTAATGCGGTGAGCACCGAGATATTGATAAACCGCCTGCATCTTTTCCTCAGATAAATCCATATCCCCCAGATAGGTGCGGATTTCTTCCTTACTCAATATTCCGCCTTGGGTTTTTGCAATATTTTTGATTTCTTCCAGTGACTCCAAAAATTTTGCCTGATCGTCCATCCTTTTTCCTCTTTTCTGCTTTTATTTTCTAACTGGCATGATAGTACCTATTTGAACCTTGTTTAGTCCCCGATCGTTATGCTACGACCTAATCTATAGTATAAGTGGATTTGTTATAAAAAACAACCGACGCCAAATTTCCTATTCGACACAAAGAACCCCCTGCGCCATGGGATATTCCCACTTCGCAAGGGGTTCCTTATTCATGCTAACATCATGAAATTATTTTAACTTACCTGATACAGTTACAGAAATGCTCTTCTTAGGCATCTTTGTAATGCTTGTAGCTTTGCACTTCTTCTGTGCATAAGTATTCCATGTGTTTAAAACCATAATCTGTGTAAATGAATCAGACTTGCCCGGATCCGGAGTCAATGCCGGTTTCTTGATAGTCTTTACAGTCTTACCATCAATTTTTAATGTAACCTTGGAAACAGACAGTTTTTTCTTATCCTTTCCCGGAAGTGAAGTATCTACATAGATACTATTCCAACCCTTATCCTTAGCGAACTTCTTTAAGTTCTTGCCGGTTGCGCTTACGGTAAATGTAAATTTACCCTTCTTGAAGGATGCATTTTTTAACTTTACACCGCTGATTTTTGTCTTCTTGCCACCATTGTAGACACCTAACTTACGGTTAGAATCATTGTGGTTACTTGCCACACCGTTGTAGCTCTTTGATGCAAAGCAAAGATATGCTGTATACTTCTTAGCCGCCTCTGCCTTCTTCGGTGCTACCGGTACGGATACTGCTGTTGCTACTAATGTAGCTGCTACTGCGAGAGATAATACTCTCTTTGTCACATTTGTGAGTCTCATTACTTAACCTCCTCCTATAGATTATAATTGATAAAATAGTAGGGCGACATCCTTCCACCAAGAATCCCGCCACCAGAGAATATAGTATCACGCTTATGTATTTTTGTCAACTTATATCAGCTTGATATCCCACGATGTGACAGGCGCTTTTCAAGCCCGGAGTCTGCGTGGAAACTAAACTATGACATCCTGACCATTGGTAAATACTGACAAGTTGACAAAACCTTTTCCGGAACTGTCCGGAGTCGCACCTTACATTCTCAGCCTAAATTATTTTGTAAACTACTAATATCAAAAATAATCGTCAAAAATAGGGCAATATCAACGTACTAACACATCCTCAATTTTTGCAATGTACATTGTATGGATATTCCCGTCCCCATACCAATCTTTCTCGATACCTTTTTCTACAAGCTGATCCATTGTCAGTTCTGTCGCCGATAACACAGTGCATGTTATTACCAGATTTGCCTCATCAATATAGGGAATGCCGTCATGATAACCCACATGCATACCGGACTGCGCGATTTTATCCTCATCCCTGCCTGATAATGCTCCTAAAAATTTCATTTCCCTACGATACTTATCTGTGGGAAAACTCAGAGAAAACTTACCGGTTTTGTCAATAAATTCCTTTGTATAGCGTGTCTGCCTGATAAAAACAAAAGCAACATCGCTCCCCCACATGACACCCAGTCCACCCCATGATGCCGTCATGGTATTCGCCTTCTGTTCATCCCCCGCTGTCACCAACATCCAATCCTTTCCTATTTTTTGAAATGGATTCAACTCCAAAATTGATGTATCTGCCGGTTGAAATGTATGCATTTTCTTCTACCTCCTGTATTAAAATAGTTATAACATATAAAATCGTGTATTCTTTTTTATAATATGCTAAAATGATGTCAGGGTTAAAAAGTGCTTCGCACCAATCCATATAATACCATATTTACTGCGCAAGGTTTCTGCGCATATTGAGAACGAAGTTCTCACATGATAAACGCACAAAGCGCGTTTATTATACCATATCTCCTGTGCACGATTTCCTGCACATATTGAGAACGAAGTTCTCACAAGATAAACGCACAAAGTGCGTTTATTATACCATAAAACCATCAAAAACGAAACAAGGAGAACAGTAAATGAAAAAGCAAAACTTTAGGGAGTTTTATATACGTCTTACCAAAATCAATCAGATTATCCAAAAGAGCTTTATCCGTTCTTCCGTATCCTCACATGCAGGAGAATCGGCTTTTTTTCTGATGCTCTCATTTTTTCCTTTTACAATGTTTTTGCTGACACTGCTGCGCTATACACCTCTCACAGAGGAAATGTTAGTATCCTTATTGCAAATCATTTTTCCGGAATCTTTTGAGAATTATATCAATAATCTTATCGGAGAAATCTATCATACTGCTGCCGCCGGGACGATTCTGCCCGTATCCATAATCATCGCAATATGGCTTGGCTCTAAATCATTTTTGTCACTGATTCGCGGTTTAAATGACGTGTATCAAATACGGGAAAGCAGGTCTATTGTACTGGTCCGAATCCTCGCTTTTGTCTATACACTGCTGTTTGCCTTGATTTTACTGGCAACACTGACTGTCCTCGTCTTCGGAAACACTCTGTATTACCATATCCGCAAGGCATTTCCCTTTTTGGAAGACACGCTGCTTTCCATTATCAGCCTGCGCTCCCTCGTAGGTTTTTTACTTATGCTGTTGTTCTTCCTATTCTTGTACCATATCATCCCCAACCGGAAAGACTCCCTTAAAAATCAATTTCCGGGAGCTTTGTTGGCAACTACGGGATGGATTTTATTTTCCTATGTGTATTCTTACTATGTAGACCATTTGAGCAACTACAGTTTCTTTTACGGCACCATGACTACAATCGCTCTGCTGATGGTATGGCTCTATTCCTGTATGTATTTGCTCTTTCTGGGAGGGCTTTGCAATTACCTGTTAAGCCAGCGCTCTCGCATGATGACGCCACCAAATTAATCCCTGTATGCCCAACATAAACAAGAGTCAAACACTTACTTTTGCGCCTCAGCCACTTCACAACCCGCAAAATAAAACTGCAAAATCTCCTCATAGTTCTTCCCCTGTTTTGCCATCTCCACTGCTCCATACTGACTCATACCGGTTCCGTGTCCAAAGCCACCTCCATAAATTTCATATGAAATTCCTTCTTTGGATTTCACCCGATCTATATAAAATGCAGCACTTGGCAACATAGAAACCGATGTCTTTCTTTTTTTCAGACTGACAGGAATACTGCCCGGTGCCAATATCTTCCTGACATTATATTGGCTACTCACTTTCACTACCGTATTAGAGCCTACCACCACTAATTGGGTGACAATGCCGCTTTTCCCTCGCTTTTCCACTCGAATATTTTTTAGCTTTCCAATAGATTTGAGCGGCTGTTTCCGGTAAGTCCCGTTTTTTTGCTGTGTCAATACTTTAGACCGATTGCTTCTATAACACTCCTGCAATGTGGCATCAATACGGTTTGCAAGACTCTTTTCCGGAATTACCACACTCCAGCGGTACCACTCTGAACCTTTGTCGTATGTAGCAATATCTGTTTGAGTCATAAATTTACGGAATGATGTTTCCTTCGACAAATCCATATCTCCGTTTGTTTCTGAACCCTCCTGCTGCATACTGCTTTGCAGATAGCTGATTTCCTTCTCGGTCTCCCAAACCTCTTTCCCGCTGGCACTTTTTCCCCAAGATGTGGAATAGTAATACGCCTGAACACGTTTACTGTTTTTCGTCACCACCTGATTTTTCGTTGCATTGACCGCCATGCGGGAACGCTTATCCTCCGGGAGATTATTGTATACTTGACAAGATACACTGTCATCCAAATCCGCATTATATTTCCGAAACCGCCCGGCTGCTATCTGGTTATACGCATATGTCCTGGCACACACTGCCTGCGCCTTCAATGCTTCCATCTTGCTGCCGGTAGACAATTCACTGGGAACTACCGCATATAAATACTGTTCCAACGGAATTTCATTAATCAGCGTATATCCCTGTTTTGTCCAATTCAATTCCAGCATTCCGCGATATGCGGGATGGCGGTTCTGTCTGGTTACAGACAAAAGCTGCAGCCTTCCGCCCGAAACCGGGGATATTGTCACCTGTTTTTTTTCTTTAGTGGATAAAAAAGCCACCTTCTCCTTCGGCGCATAAGTTTCCTCTTTGCCGTCAATACGCACCGTCATCCCCTTTGTTCCACACACTGTCACCTTGTCATGATATACACCGACATAATTCGATGTCGATAACAGCACCCGTACCTCTTTCCCGGATGATATTCCGGGCGGTACAGACACATTTTCCTCTTTGGTGTGTTTCGTTTCCCCACCCTGCGCTTTTTCTTCGGAATCTTGGTAGTAGATTTTTATCTTTCCGGTATTCCATGCATCTGCCAGAATTACCAGCAAAGCCACTACCAAAACGATAAGCACTTTGTTCCATGGTTTCTTCACGTCAACATACCTCTTACTTTGTTTTCCCTATCCTGCTTATTTTCCCTGCTGTCAAGCGGAAGCTAACAGCTTGGCAAACACCTTGTCTGCTACATTTTTGTCTACAAGAAACAGACAATCCCCATTTAGCTCAATGCGGTAAAAATTCACCCCATCGTAAGGCAGAAACTTCATGGTCAAATTCCTGTCGTCTGTCTTAATGGTTATGGACTGCACCGGTTCCTCACCGACTGCCTTAACAGCGCCATCAATTTCACCCCGGTAAACCAACTCCGAAAAAACGTTGTTATACGTCGTTCGGAATGTCTCATCCTCCACCTCTTTTCCGTCCAGCTTCACAAAGTAATTGTACACCGGACTGTTATCTTCAGAAATGGCGTTTTTGACTTCCTCTTTCGTCATAGTAATTTTATGGGATTTTCCTCCCTGCGTCAACACAATTTCCTGTAAGGTATCCACATTTGCCTTGTGCGGTGTCTTACACAAGGTTTCAAAGGCATCTATGTCCACTAACCCGTCAATGGTATCTGCCGGAATCCGATAAATTCCTTTTTCACCCCGGATAGAGACGTAATAATTCTCCTCTAAATCATCCTTTGCTCCCACTGACAACTGAAATACATGCTCCGTTTTTACCTCTTCTGTCTGTGTGGCATCTGTCTCGCCAGTCCCTTGTGTCTCATCCAATGTATAATAAGATACATCCAAGGTATATGTCGGCTTATCCAAACCGTATTGTTTCTTTTGGGCTTTTGTTGCGTGATAAGCTACTCCATCAACGTAAGACAGGCTGACGAGCCCTCCAAACAGCGTTTCCAGTGCACTTGCACTTCCCGGCATAACCTTTTTATACGGCGACTTAATATCCCACGCCTCATAGTCTTTGTAAACGGCACGCTTTTCATTATACACTGCTTCAAAGACATCTCCTTTTGCCGGGGTCATCTTAAAGGCTGTCACATACGCTGCGGTAATATCCGGTGTTTCCGGCAATTCCATCATTTCTCCCCATGTATAATTCAGCGCATCGGTAACGTTAGAGCCGATAGCGTAAATTTTATCGGCGTCCCCTACATACGCATAGTATCCTTCCGCCGCAACAGATTCCATACCAATCACTAATGTATTGGAATTCCCCTCTTCGTCTTCCAACTCTACACGGTAAGACGGTTTATCCAACTGATACTGACTAATATCGTCCGGATTCTCAACCACCAGCTTGGACGCATTCACCTGCGCCACATCGTCTAACATTTCCACAATATTATCCTGATTTACCGGAAACTGTTCGTCCGATGCGTCATGCCATATGCCCTCTTTTTTCACATATGTCACATCCGTTTCATCCGTCACAAGATGCAGTTTATTTATTTTCCCCACATCCATGGCATACAGCGTGGTCTCTGTATTATCTTCTGCACTCTCCTTTTTTGCCTGCTCTTTTTGATAGACAGTTGCTCCATAATAGGCTACTCCTGCCGCCACAAGAAGTACCAGCAATCCGATTATCGTCACCATCTGCCTCTTTTTGTTTGACATGAATCTCTACCTCCATCAATGATGCACCTTCATGCTATCTCTTTCGACGCATCAGCCAAATAACGAATCCCACCGCCAGACATGACAGCGGAAGAAGAATGATCAGCACCGCTGCCCATACCAGCTGCAATGCAGGCGTCATATTGATATAGGAATAATCCATACTTTTCGCATCAATCGCCACTTTTTCCGTATCCACTGTCAGCATGGAGCTAACTGCCGCCTTTAACAGATTACCGTTTTCCAGCTGGCTCGTGGCAACATAAGATTCATCAAACGTGTCAGAGGAAGCGTATACAATCAACTTTGTCTGTGCGTCCTCCTCTAAATTTTCAGTTGCATAGATTCCCACGCTGAACGGACCGTCCACATCGCCGCTCTCTTTTTCCGAACTGCCGGAAGACGGGTCCACCTTCAGGTACGAGCTGTCTGATGTGGCAAGAAGCTCCTGAAGACTCAAGGAACTGCGAATTTCCGACATGATATTTAATCCCACCGCATTGGGCATGATAAAATAGCCCTGCACATCTGAGAACAGTTCAAAAGCACCGCTTCCCATCTCCGGTACTACATAATTCGGATAGTAATAATACTTTCCGGAAGTCTCACATATCACTCCCTGTGTGCTGCGTATTCCATAATACTCCAGCACCTCCTGCAGGTTTGGTGTTTCCTCCGTAGTATATTCCAGATTGATAACAGCATCTCCGCCTGCCTGTAAATATTCTAAAAGCACTTTCTTTTCATTATCCGTAATGTCCGTCACAGGACCATTCATCATCAATATATCACAGTCCTCCGGAATTTTCTCTGCTGTCAAAAGCTCTAAATCTTCCATCTCTATATTCATTTTATCAAATGCCTTTGACATAGTTTCCGCAAGCGGAAGCTCTGAATGCCCATTTACCACATACATTTTCGTAATGCTTCCGGACAAAACATTTTGAATTGCCGAAGTAATCTGCCCCTCGACATCCAGATAGTAATTCACCGATCCCGTGTTAGGATCCTGCTCGGTGTAATACATTTCCGAGCCACTCACATACTTGGCTGTCTCAGTGTCCTCTAACACCACCAGACAATCATTGGGGCTGATGTCCTCTGTAATATCGTACTGGGAAGCAAAGGCAGGTTTTACAATGGGATCTATTTTTTCCATGGAAATATATTTTGACTGCTTTGCATATTGGCTGAGTACATTTTCGATATACTCATTTTCACTTCCATCGCTTACCATGTAATACAGAGTAATATCCTTTTTGTTGTCTTTTAGTATCTTTTTCGTCTCCTTAGACAAGGTAAACAGATTTCCCTTACTGAGGTCTGTGGACAAATCCAGTTTACTCACCACCAGATTCAATACGACAACCAAAGCCACCACCAGAACCGTAACTACGGTACTGTAAGCACCGGACTTAAACTGACGGGTCTGAAAAGATTTTTTAATGCGACCCGCTTCTTTTTTTCCGGATGGCTTATTTGAGGATTCCTGATTTTCTATTTCTTTTTTATCGAATTCCTGATCATCTAATTCTTTATTTTCATTGCTCACGATACCAATGCCTCCTTCCTAATTAAATCTCTTTTTCTTTATCATTTGCACTGTCAAAAACAGGAATAGGAAGGATACACTCAAGTAATAAATTATGGCATCGTAGTCCAGTATTCCCAACTCAAAATCTGAATATCTGCCGGTAATGGCAAATACGCCTGACACTTTCGTGAGCAGGTTCTCATACAGGGCTGATTTCGCAATGTAAATCCCCCATACAACAGCTTCACCAACGAGGGCAAGAACAACTGTCACTGTAACATTTTTCATCATATTATAGGCAATGGTACAAACCACCAGCCAAAGCACTGCCATGATGATTGCCTGGGAGAGTGAATCACCGGGCAGCATGGATGCAATGCTCGTCAGCATATTGCTCATCAAAAGGGCGATAAAGGAAACCACCGCAGCAATCACCTGACTCTCCGTAAGAGAAGATATAAATAATCCGATGGCGATATTGGCTGCTCCCAGCAAATAAAATCCTATCAGACTGCTGTACGCCAGCGATAGCCGCACATCCCTTCCATACATATTGATAAGCAACGGATACAGAGCAATCACCAGTATGGCAATGGTAAATAACGTCATTACTGCCAAATACTTCCCGAGGATGATTTTGCTCAGGGAAATAGGTGATGTATACAGCAGCTGATCCGTGCGCTGCTTATTTTCTTCTGCTACAATCCTCATTGTAAGAATCGGTATGAGAATCACATATATAAATGTAAGATTTCCAAGAGTAAGCTCAAAATTTCCGATGCCTTGAGCCAGGTTTCCCGCCCACGTATACAATCCTATAAGGGCAAGGAAAAATGCCAGAAACACAAATCCCACCATAGAATAAAAATACTGTCTCAGTTCTTTCTTGATTATGGCAAACATTTACTCGTCCTCCTCTTTCTGCTCTTCGCTCTCCGGTGTATCTTCATCTGCTTTTTTTCCACCATCCTGCTTTGAGGTCTTTTTCTCAGCAGTCTTTTTCGTTTTCTTTCCGCCATACTGCTTGGAGCCGCCCTTTGTCAGTGCCAGGAACGCATCTTCCAAGGAGGCGGCTAACGGATGCAGTTCATAAATTGGACAGTCTGCCTTTGCCATCGCATAAAATACATCCTCTCTGATATCTGCTCCGGATGTCACATACAGCGTCAATCCAATCGTTCCCTTTTCATTTTTCTCATCATACTGTACATCTTTAATGCCGGGAACCGTGCGCAAAGCTGCCTTAACCTGCTCCTTACTCCCTTTTGCCACCAAATGTATACCGTTTTTCTCCACCATCTCCTTTGTGAGATTATCCGGTGTATCCTTCGCAATCATCTGCCCCTCGTTAATAACAATGATTTCATCACAAACGGCAGCAATTTCCTGCATAATGTGAGAGCTCAATAAAATGGTATGATGATGACTGAGTTCACGAATCAGGGCGCGCATTTCCATAATCTGTTTGGGATCCAGCCCCACCGTAGGTTCATCTAAAATCAAAATATCCGGGTTGCCCATCATGGCTGCCGCAAGACCAACCCTCTGTTTATATCCCTTTGACAGATTGCGTATCAACCGCTCCGACACATCCAAAGTACCTGTCTTTCCCATGATTTTATGAACAGTCGTATCTCTGTCTGCCCGGGAAACTTTTTTTAATTCAGCCACAAAAGTCAAATACTCCCGTACCCGTAAATCCGGATACAGAGGTGGAATTTCCGGCAAATAGCCTATCTCCTTTTTCGCCTTCTCCGGCTCCTCGCTTACGTCAATCCCATTGATAAGCACCTCACCGGATGTCGGTGCAATGTAACCGGTAATAATATTCATCGTTGTAGATTTACCGGCACCATTAGGTCCCAGAAAACCGATTACTTTTCCGGTCTCTACCGTAAATGACAAATCATTTACTGCAGCATGCCCACCATACTCTTTGACCAGATTTTTTACTTCTATCACTGTTTCTTCCTCCTGATATTTTGATATTTTTTCCATCCTTCTACTTATGCATCAGTCAGTATAGCAAACTAATGTCAAAATTCTGTGAACACCCCCGCAAAAACGGTCACAAAAAATAAGCCCTGTATCCGGTCTCTCACAGATACAGGGCAATATCGATTGCAAATCTTAATTATACTTTTCCGGTTCAGGATAATCTACACCAAATGTATCCACTGTCACCTCGATAATCTTCTGTGGCTCCATCGGTCTGTCTTCTGCATCTGTTTCCACCGTTGCAATAGCATCCACAACATCCTGCCCCTCTGTCACCTTACCAAACGCAGCATAAGCACCGTCCAAATGCGGCGAGTCCTTATGCATGATAAAAAACTGTGAGCCTGCCGAGTTCGGCATCATAGAGCGAGCCATCGACAACACTCCCGCAGTGTGCTTCAGATTATTCTCATAACCATTCTGTGCAAACTCTCCACGGATATGATAGCCCGGTCCACCGGTACCCACACCGTCCGGATCTCCACCCTGAATCATAAATCCATTGATGACGCGATGAAAAAACAATCCGTTGTAAAAACCCTTCTGAATCAGGGAAATAAAATTGTTCACCGTAACAGGTGCAATATCCGGATATAATTCTGCGGTTATCGTTCCCGCTGTTGTTTTCATAGTAATTACCGGATTCTGTGCCATAGTACATTCCTCTCTTTCTACTTTCTATACTTCAGGCGAAAAAAGCTTCCCATACGAAACTCTCCGCAAAAAAACAAAACAAAGAGGCAAAACAAAGGTTTTGCCTCTCCCATATGTATTGTATATTAGCCAATCACTTTCTTAACTGCCTCTAATACACGGTCTGCCTGGAATGGTTTAACAATAAAGTCCTTGGCTCCATTCTGGATAGCCTCGATAACCATTGCCTGCTGACCCATCGCGGAACACATGATTACATTAGCACCGCCGTCAACCTCTTTAATCTTCTTTAATGCCTGAATTCCATCCATTTCCGGCATCGTGATGTCAAGAGTCACTAAATCCGGCTTTAACTCAGAGTACTTCTGCACGGCAGCAACACCATTCTCCGCTTCCCCTACAACATTATAACCACCTTTTGTTAAGATATCCTTTACCATCATTCTCATGAATGCTGCATCGTCTACTATCAAAATATTGTTTCCCATGGTCATTCTCCCTTACATTAATAAAGTATCAAAGTTTATGTATCTGAACCCCTTTTTTGGGAATCCATAAGCATCTACTTTAATCATTATATCCGCTTTCTGTTTCTATGTCAAGAAAAACTACACTCAAAAATATTTCCGGTTTCCCCATAGATTTTTCCTACGTAAATCAATGTATTCACCGTATGCTTTCTCTAAAATCTGCTTTTCATTAGCAAATTTTAACAAATGATAAGCCTCATGATATTTGTAATAACCGGAATCCACAAAATATTCTTCCCTCTGCGGTCTGCTGTAATAACTGTCTGACATCATCAGATACCAATGTACGTCCTTTACCACGGTATCTCCGGAAGCATTAAATGAATACTGACTTTTTCCCACATAGCTGATAATACTTGCATCAGCACCACTTTCTTCCTTCACTTCCCTGAGGGCTGTTTCTTTATATTCCTCTCCCGTCTCCACAGTACCCTTGGGTAATACCCATCCTTCGTAACGATTTTTGTAATTTTTATATAGAAGCAATATTTTCCCTCTATATATTACCACCCCGCCACAACTGGTCGCTTCATACATTGAATTTCCTCCTTCGTGGGGTTTCCTCCAACTAAGTATACAGTATACTATTTTTTTTATGTAAATGCAATGCCGGTCTATTCCAGATATTCCCGAAATAATTGCTTGGCGATAGGTACTGCATAACGGCTTCCGGTGCCTGCTCCTTCCACCACGATACTGACGACAATTTTAGGATTGTCAGCGGGTGCAAAGCCGACAAACCATGCGTGTGTTGTACCTGCGGAGTCTGCCTCTGCAGAGCCTGTCTTGCCTGCTGCCTGAAAAGATAATGACTTTAATTCTCTACCAGTTCCCTGTGACACTACTTCTTCCATCATATCGGTAAGCGCATCCGTCACCCATGCATCAACAAGTTTTCCTTGTGATTGCGGTTCATACTGCTTAATGACGCGACCCGCATCACTCTCTACACGATCCACCACATATGGTTTCATCATCTCTCCGTTGTTTGCCACCATAGCTGTAATCATAGCGTTTTCCAGAGGCGTTATTACCGTCTTCCCCTGTCCGATGGCTGTCTGTGTCACCTCAGCCGTATCAGCTCCCTTATCTAAGGTAAATTTACTTTTATTTGCCTCAAAACCAACGGAAGGCGTATGATTAAAAGACAACTTCTCGCAAAGTTTACGATACGCCGATAAATCCAGCTTTGTACCTATGTCCGCAAACGCTCCGTTACAGGATTTCGCAAATGCCGTTGTCAGCGTGAGACTGCCGTGGCGCTCCCTGCCATAACAGTTAATTCGACTTCCTGAAAATGTTTTCGTACCGGAGCATTGATACTCATATTTCTTATATCCTTTCGGATTTTCCAACATATACTCCATCGCCGTCACCATTTTAAATGTAGAGCCGGGAGGATACAACCCCTGAGACGCTCTGTTGACCAAAGCAGATTCCTCCTCATCGTCTTTTACAAGGCTGTCCCAATCCTCCAAAACGGTGTTTGGGTCATATGCCGGCTTCGACACCATGGCGAGAATTTTTCCGGTAGACGGCTCCAGCGCCACTACAGCACCGCGATGGCTGCCCAGCGCATCGTAAGCTGTCCTCTGTAACCCTGTATCCAATGTGGTAATGACCGAATCTCCCGGACTCTTATCGCCCCGCAAAGTATCACTCAACTGCCTTATGGGATTTGTATGGGACGTAAGCATAGGATAACACTGGGACAACTCTATCCCCGTCATGCTATTGTCCGTCCGCCCTACCACATGGCAAAATTTTCTCTTCTCTGGATAACTGCGATACTCTTTTCCGTTTTTCCCGATGACAGTCTCCGCTAACACTGTGCCGTCACCAGCATATATACTGCCCTTGGTTATCTTTTCCGCGAGAATCTCCTGTCGCTTATTGTGGGAATTATTGATGATTTCCTCACTTTCCACAGCAGTGAAATAGGCTAGGTAACCAGCCATACACAAAAAAACGGTGACAACACCATAGGTAACCAGCAAAATCTGCCGGTTCCCGCGCTTTCTCTCTTTACGGTTAATTTTTTCTTCTACTGTCCTGCGCCGTTTCTGTCTGCCCCCTCTTTCTGGCACGGCTCTTTCGCCTTCTCGTCCCCTTTGCATCTTCCTCCGTTCCATCAGGCTCCTCCTCAAAATTCAACACATACATTCCCTGTATGATACAAAACAATACAATCGTACTGATAACGGAACTTCCGCCATAACTGACCAGCGGCAGGGTTACCCCCGTGGATGGTATGAATTTCGTCACACCGCCAATCGTCAAAAACACTTGGAAAATATATTCCACCGCCAGTCCCAAAGCTGTCAGCTTATAAAATCTCCGTTTCATTTTCAGTGCAATATTGACGAACAATACAAAACAGCTGACCTCCACCAGTATCAGACATATAGCAAAAATCACACCCAGTTCCTCACAGATTGCAGAAAAAATAAAGTCACTGGAAGCCACGGGAATAGAGGATGGCATTCCTTCACCTAACCCCATGCCAAACCAGCCTCCGGTACCGATGGCAAATAATGACCTTGCCACCTGATACCCCTCATTGTCAATGGTGCTCCACGGGTCGCGCCACGCAAGCACCCTCACCTGTACATGAGAAAAGAATTTCCATGCCACCACTGATGCTACAGTTCCTCCTGCTGCCGCAGCAATCAAATACATGACATTCTCACTGGAAACGTACAGCACAATCACATATGTAATAAAATATATGAGCGCTGCACCCAAATCCTTTTCCGCCACCAGTATCAGCACATGAACCGCTGCCACAATCGACACTTTAACCACATCGTAAAATTTTGTTGATTGTGCCAGTAATGCCGCAACAAAAAAAACAAATATGATCTTCACAAATTCCGATGGCTGCATGGCAAAGCCTCCGACGGAAATCCAGTTTTTCGATCCGTTTATTTCCACTCCGATGACAAAAACCAATGCTAACAACATCATCCCCAGCACGGCATACACCCAGCCAAAACGGTCAAAATACGGAAATTTTTCTATTATCCACGGAATAAACAATCCGATAAAAGAAATAATCGCCGCAAAAAACATCTGCCTCACTGCATATTCGGGATTTAACCGCTCTATCATCAAAAAACCGATAGTAAGCAGCATGAGCATATTATTCATAACGAGCTTGGACAGATTCTTATACACATAGGAATAGGATTTATCCACTACGACTAAAAAAACAACCTGTGCCACATAAAATCCTACTATCTGCATAGATAAACTGTTCAAAAAAAGCACTAACGAACAAATGAAGTGTATCGTAAACATAATCCGCTTTTGCCGTTTATAAATTTCTTCCTTGCGCTCCATATTTTTCCCGATAAAAACGGTAAAGCAGTGCCAGGTATATATGGCAAACAATATTATGATAATATACTTGGAAAGACCCACTACAATGGAATGGAATACGGCAACTGCATTCAAATTGCCGAATGCCTCCATCAGTTTTCTCGCTGCCTCTCTCTTATCCATAACCTCCAGCTCCTTTTATCCTGCTATCCGAAAAACTTACAGGATACCTTTGTCAAAATGTCCTCTTTCTGTTTTTCTCGTTTTTTCTCCTCTTAAGACCGAAAGCACCTCATCCGGTGTCTCTGTAGTAAATTCATAGCGCACTGCCACTCTGTCACCATAATCCTCTTTAGGAATCAAAAACGGTTCCTCTTTATATATCATACTATAACAATTTTTACAATAGTTTACCGCCAGAAAACGCCTGCCCTTCTCTCCGCGAAAGCAACATATACCAGGGCTTTCTTTCCCCTTCCCACATTCCGAAGTATTTTTCTTTACGCACTGCGCAGACAGCATCAACGGAATTCTTCCATAGCATATCCACTGCATATGGTGCCCAACCGATAAAGTGAATAATTCCTTTCCGGTCAATTCCCACGGTGCTGTATAATCCGTTACTCCCTGTTCCTTCCACCAGCGCAGGGCACTCTCATTCATAATATACAAATTGGCATCCAGCCGTATTTTTTCAGGCGGTACATTCCCTATATCACGCAAAAAAGAAAAGCTCTCCTGATTGCGTATCAAATAACCGTCCGGATATATTTTGAGTCCCTCTCGGAAACACTTCTCATACCTCTCATATGTCCTCAGACGAAAAACAGACGGCAATGCTAACACTGCACGTTTCCCCGACTGTTTGATATCCATGATACCCTGCTCCAGTTCTTCCCATGCAAATTCTTCATCCCGCAATATGATTTCAGCCACCTGCTCCTGATTGAGCACTGCCTTTAGCTGCCCTGCATTCATGACTGCCACACTCACAACACAAGTCTCCGACGAAGGGTATTCCGATTCCTCCCCGAAATTACTATGTGCAGACTCCGATTTGATACCCGTTCTGCCTCCCCGTCCCTCTGCTTTTAATCCGCTCTCTGCCTCCGGTATATGCACTCTCTCCTCCCTTGTCTCCCATTTAACAGTAAGAAGATGCAGTGCCTCCCTGCGCAACCGTTTTAGCTCTCCTACCGGCAAAAACAAATCACCCTGTAACTCTACCTGCAATTTATCAAAGACAAACTCGGTATCTCCCGTCTGCATCAACACCCGTTTGACATCCTCCGATAGTGCCGGATGCTTCTCTGCCGCCTGTGTCACAGTCCCCTCCGACATTACCTCCTCATCTCTCAGTCGGCATAAAAGCCTGCAGGGCACTCCCTCCTTCGCAGTAAACACTCCGGTAATATGTAATTTTTCGGATTCCTGTATATATTTTTTGCCAATCTCCTCCAAAAGAACCTGATGACGGGTACGGTACACTTTATCACCCGGACGGATGCCACTGCCTTTTTGAAAACGTGCACGCACACACCCTCCTGCGACACAGCTTTCCCCCACTGTATACTCATACAAAGCCTCTCCTGCCTCGTGACGAAATTCCAACACATCCTGAGGTGCAATCGCCTTTTCCAACGCAATCTCTGCCTGCTGTCCTTTCACAGACTTCACACTGCCCACAAAAACTCCTCCGTGTTTCGGTCTTCTCGCAGAAAGCATTCCATTCACATCACTGGATAAATACCCATCGGTAAATCCTTCCCGATTGTAAATTTCAGCCAGTTTGCGCAAATTCTCCTGCCATTCATCCTGATGCTCTCTTTTCCAATTTTCATAGGAGCCTTCTCCCATTGCCAAATACATATCCCGGTATTTCCGGTAAATAGCGGTCACAAACGCTGTGTATTCCGGACGTTTCATGCGTCCTTCTATTTTAAAAGAATCAACACCTGTCCGGATAAGTTCACCTAGCCGCGGCAGGGCACATAATTCTTTTGTACTCAATAGATACTGTTTCTTTCCGTCTATCTCATAGGGCAGCCGGCATGGCTGCGCACAACGTCCGCGATTGCCGCTCCTGCCTCCCTGCATACTGCTCATCAGACATTGTCCGGAATAACAGTAGCATAATGCCCCATGGACAAAAACTTCCAGCTCCAGTTCCGTCTCCTGTCTCATCCTGCTAAGTTCCTCTAAAGACATCTCTCTGGCAGGAACAATCCTCGTAACGCCATAGGGAGCCAGACGCTCATCCACACCCATTCCCATAGTCAGTGTCATCTGCGTACTGGCATGCAGCTCTAAATCCGGAAAATGTTTATGCAGGCAGTGCAGCACCCCCATGTCCTGCACGATTACGGCATCCACCCCCGCCAGATAATACGGCTCTATATATTGCGGAAGTTCATCCAACTCCGATTGCTTCAATAGGGTATTGACCGTCATATATAACTTCACGCCGTGAAGATGGCAGTATCGGATTGCCTGAATCAGTCCATCCTCATCCGGATTGTCCGCATACGCCCTGGCACCGAACCGGCTTCCCCCCATATATACGGCATCGCAACCGGCGGCAATTGCAGCCCTCAGGCTCTCCATAGAACCTGCCGGCGCTAAAATCTCTGGTTTCTTGTTCATGAAATCCCTCATTTCCATCCCAATATGCTAGTCCTATCGGAACCCTGTTTCGTGCTACCATGCTATAGCGGTAATAAAGGGACTGTCACGAGTACAGTCCCTTTCCGGCTCTTTTCTATATCCATTAATCTATCTGCGCTTCTTCCTGCTGCTCCGGGAAGACTTTTTCGTAGATGATGGTTTTCCCATTGCTGCTGCAACTTCTTTTCCAATATCTTCCGGTTTCACCTCAGAAGCCGTGTTCTCCTCTGCTTCCTTTTCACTTGTTTCTGCCTTATCTTCGGTTTTCGTTTCTACGTCGGTATCTTCTGTCTCTGTTTTTTTCTCCTCCGGCTTGTCCTCCTGTTCATCATCTTTCTTTACACTCGAAGACTTTGCGGAACTCCTTGAGGTCTTTGGCTTCTTGTCCGTCTTATCCTCCGTCTCATCCGAAGCACCTTTACGAAACTGCTCCAACTCTGCTTCCAGCCGGATAATACGATGCTCTGCCTCGCTTTTTTCCTGTTCCAACTCTTTCTGGCTGTTTTGTGATTCCTGCAGCTTCGTCTGCATAGATATCATTTCATGCTTCATGTCAAACAGTTCTTTTTCCATGTCCGCATTTTCCTGGCGCAATTCTTCAATTGCATTTTGTGCCTTGTGATAATCATCGGACAAATTAATGGCTAACAGGATATTTTTCATATCCGTTTCCAGTCTGGCATACCCTTCCTGTTCCTGGAACTCATTCATTTTCTCATTTATGTGCATGGCAATCCGCTGTAAATACTCACTGCTCTCATAACCACTGAGCGTATATTGCTTACCGCCGATGATAACCTCCACATCAATCTTTTTGTTCATCCGTCTTCTCATCCCTTTCTTCCGGTGCTGCTGCAGCTGCTTCCTCTACAACATTAGCTCCGGTAAGTTCCGCTTTGTTGTGGCGGATAATATCCAAATGACCGCGCAATGCTGTCTCCAACGCCCGTGAATTGTTCACGGCACTTTCACAGGCTCTGGCAATCGCCTTCTCTGCCATTTCCAACATATCTGTCGTATAATAAATTGCTCCGTTACCTATCTCCTCTGCCTGGCGTCTCGCAGTATCAATAATCGCCTGTGCCTCCGCATTGGCACGCGTCACTGTTTCCTCAGCCTGTTGATAAGCCTGCTGCATAATAGCATGCTCCTCCACCATCGCCTTGTACTGCTCCTGTGCATCCATCTTGATGGCATCCGCCTTCGCTGCTGCATCTTCCAGAATGGCGTCCCGCCGATTGAGAATCTTCTGATAGCGAGTAATTTCATCCGGCACATCACGGCGCAAATCGTCCAGCAAATCGTACAGTTCATTTTTGGGAACAATTACTTTGGATGCGGAGAGTGCCTGCGGTTTACAGCTTTCCACAAACGCATAAATATCTTCAATTTTTTGTTCAATCCTACTGCTTACCATATGTACCTCCTTGCAGCGCATAGCGCCAGTGCTATCTTTCTCTCAGTAAAACATCTCATTCTTGACTCCCTCTGTCAAGACGGTGTAAAAAATCTTCCACCTCCGGTGGAACCAATCCTGTAATCTCTCCGCCAAACTGCAAAATTTCCTTCACCCCACTGGAGCTGATATAAGAATGCTCCGGTGCCGTAGCCAGAAATACTGTATCTGCTTCCGGCTCCAGATGGCGGTTAGTTTGTGCTATAGGTAACTCATACTCAAAATCTGCTGCGGTGCGCAATCCACGGATTACTGCACACGCTTTATTCTGTCGAAGAAAATCAATCAGCAGTCCATCAAAGGCTGCCACCCTCACTCCGGGTATATCTGCCACCAGTCTCTCCAACAAGGCTACTCGTTCTTCTACACTGCAAAGCGGCTGTTTGGTCGTATTACGCAACACTCCGATTACCACTTCATCAAACATCGTAGCAGCCCGTTTTATTAAATCCATATGTCCCACGGTCACCGGGTCAAAACTTCCCGGAAACACAGCTTTCTTCATCATTTCCTCACTTCTCTACACGCAAAAACACATGCCGATTTGACTTGTATTCCTTGATGCGTTCCACGGTACAGTCAAAATCCTGCATATATGTTACATCAGTATCCAATGCCGTCTCTACAATAATGAGTGATTCCTGTTTCACAAGAGAAGAACGCAACAAATAAGAAATTATTTTCTCCTCCAGATTTTTATGATATGGCGGATCCATAAAAATAATGTCAAACACCTGACCGGACTGCTCCAGACGACGCAATGCCTGCATGACATCCATTGCCATAACCCTTGAGCTATCCTCCATCCGGGTATGCTTTATATTCTCTTTAATACAGCGGACAGCCTCCCTGTCCTGTTCTACAAGAACCGCTTCCTTGGCTCCCCGACTGAGTGCCTCAATGGCAATACCACCACTGCCGCTAAACAAATCCAGAAAACAGCTTCCGGCGATATCCCATTGGAGAATATTGAACAGAGTTTCCTTGATTCGGTTTGATGTCGGTCTGGTTTTCTTTCCGGAAGGAACAACCAGTTGAAATCCTCTAACCGAACCAGCCACCACTCTCATTGATTACCCTGTCCTTTCTGTGCACATATATTCGTTATTCTATCATAAACCCGCTTTGGGGTCAAACCGCATCCACATCTTGTTTGCATATGGTCATCAAATCCTTTTTGGACGGATTGTCCATTTGAATGAGACGGTTTGCCTGATTCATGACCACTTTTTCAAACAAATTTCGGATTCCTCTGGCATTACCAAAATCCTTCTTCGCTTCTTCATCCAGCTTCTTTAAATAGTTTCCGGCTGCCCTTCTGGCAGTTTTTTCCAGAGTGAGACCTGCATTTTCTGCCATTACATCCAGAATATCAAGCAGTTCTGCATCCGAATAATCCGGGAAATCTATAAATTTGTTGAATCGGGAGACCAGTCCCGTATTACTCTTTAAAAATGTCTTCATCTCCCGGGTATAACCCGCCACAATAATGACCAGATTATCACGATGGTCTTCCATTAATTTGACCAGAGTATCCACCGCCTCCATGCCGAAGTCATTGGGCACATCCGGATTGACGAGAGAGTAGGCTTCATCAATAAAGAGAACACCGCCAATTGCCTGCTCCACCAGTTCATGTACCTTAATCGCTGTCTGTCCCACATAGCCTGCCACAAGACCGGAGCGGTCAGTCTCAATTACCGTTCCCTCTGACAGAATTCCGAGTTCTTTATATATTCGGGACACTAATCTCGCCACCGTTGTCTTACCTGTCCCCGGCGAACCGGTAAACACCATGTGATAAGACATATCCATAGTCGGCATATTCATACTTTCCCGCAATTTACGAATACGAATCAAATTTATCAGGGATTGGATTTCCTGCTTCACACCCTGCAGACCCACCAGTGCATCCAACTCATCCACAAGCTTTTGCAAGCGTTCCTCTGCCTCTTTCCGCAGTCTCTCCTCTCGCTCCTGAATGCGCTTTTTCACCAGTTGGAACTGCTCTCTGGCAAGCTCCTGTTCCCGCTGGGCAGCAAGACGTTCTTCCTCCTCCCGTTTCTTTTCCTCGGCAAGACGTTTTTTCTCTGCTTCCCGCTTTTTCTTTTCTGTCTCCTGTTTTTTCTTCTCTGCTTCTTCTTTATTCTTTTTATTTGTTTCCTTTTGGTTTTCCTCTTTTTCTTCTGCAGACTCCGCAGGTTCCGGTAACTTCGGCTCCTCATCCTCCGCATTTGCATCAGTTTTTTTCTTAGCAGGCTTGTCCTTTTTCGACTGCTTGGGCGGTTTTTGAATCTCCACTCCGCCTACTGCAATGGTTTTGTTTGGCTTTTCCTCTTTTACATGAAGCCATCTGACACCATTGGTAATATCGCCTCCATGCAGCTTATGGAACAAGTATCCTTCGTGATTCCATGTCTGATGCTCGTCCAAAAACAGACAAATCTTAGTATAATACTTGCGGATAAAATCATTGACCTCTTTATCCTTACCGTCATTCAGATATGTCATGCATAACAATATATTAAGAAAAGCATCCAGAAACTCCTCACCCGTATTCTTCCGAAAATCTTTGTCGTAAACACCACACAATTGTAATAAAATCGGTGGAAAATCACAGAAACGCGCACTGTCATCAATCGTCTTCTGCGGAACATCTTCACCACCATGTATCTCTAAAGGATTGGTATTCGTGATCAGACTAATGTATTCTTTCTGGTTCTCTAATAATTCCCCGCAATGTACCGCCAGATTCATCAATACCGACTGCACATAACGATCCAATACATCCGTACTGGACTGCTTCATTACCTGTCTCGCCTGCTCCCAGAATCCGTTTTTTTCAAGATTTTCGCAATATTTCACTAGTTTTTCATAGTTCTGCCGCCCCATTAACAATAAGGAGTCTGCCTGATATTTCACCTTTGACATATAGTGCCTCCCTCTATCACCAAAAAACGATTCCACAATTATAATGATTTTACTATTATATTTTCAAAAAAGCAATGACCATATTTGCATATTTTATTATTTCATACATAACAAAATTCTGCAACACAGGTAAACAGGCAACCCCGGCGTCAGATAAATTTTAAAAGAATTTTTTGAAATAAATCATAAAAAAATATCCCCTGCATAGATTTCCAGTTTTTCCCGGAGTCCTTCGTACTTTTTGCACATATCTATCACCTGAGTCCGCTCAAAACGGGACGCTGCATCGTTGGCACGCTTTAAAATATCTGCATCCTGATAGATATCCGCCAATGAAAAATCCAAATCACCACTCTGCCTAATCCCAAACAAATCACCGGGTCCCCTTAGCTTTAAATCCTCCTCTGCCACCAGAAAACCATCATTAGAGCGTTCTAACACCCTAAGTCTCTCCATCGTTTCTTTGGAAGGATTTCCCGTCATAAAAATACAGTAAGACTGGGCACTTCCCCTGCCCACTCTGCCTCTCAACTGGTGCAGTTGTGCCAAACCGAATCTCTCCGCATTTTCCACCATCATCACTGTGGCATTGGGCACGTTAATTCCTACCTCAATAACCGTTGTGGAAACTAAAACATTCGTCTCTCCCTTTGCAAACCTGTCCATGACTTCATTTTTTTCTGCCGGTTTCATCCGCCCGTGCAGGGTATCCACATGGACAGAGGGAGAAAGTGCCATGCGAAGGCTCTGTGCATAGTCGGTGACATTTTCCGCCTCCATATTTTCACTATCCTCCACCATCGGACATATGACGTATACCTGATGACCTTTTTGTACCTCTTTTTCAATGAAGCGATATGCGCTGGGGCGATAATTGGTACCCACCACACAATTTTGTATGGGCAGACGTCCCTGAGGAAGTCCCTTCATAACGGATACGTCCAGATCTCCGTACAATATGATCGCCAAAGTCCTGGGAATAGGGGTCGCACTCATGACAAGCATATGAGGCTCTTTTCCCTTTGCAAAAAACACTTCCCGCTGTCTCACCCCAAATCGATGCTGCTCATCGGTGACCACCAATGCCAAATCCGCATAGGACACCTTATCCTGAATCAGTGCATGCGTTCCTACGATAATATCCAATTTATGGTTCGCAATCTGCTCCTGTATATCCCGTTTTTCCGACGCTGTCATGGAGCCGGTGAGAAGTCCCACCCGGACAGATAATGGTTCAAACAGCTCCTGAAATGTCTCATAATGCTGCTCTGCCAACACCTCAGTGGGCACCATAATAGCCCCTTGATGTCCATGCTCTGCCACGGTGAGCAATGCCAACACAGATACAATCGTCTTTCCGGAGCCTACATCCCCCTGAATCAGCCGGTTCATGACATAACCGGAATTCAAATCCGACTTGATACTGTTCCATGCCTCCATTTGTCCCTCTGTCAACGTATACGGTAATTTCGCCAGCAATTGTTCTACTTGTCCTCCGGGCTCGACAACATAAACAGACTCCTTCCGGTGTCGGTTCTGCTTCATTTGATTCAATGCCAGGGCAAACAAAAAAAATTCCTCAAATACCAATCTGTTTCGTGCATTAAAATAAGATTCCTCATTTTGAGGAAAATGTATATCCTGCACTGCCTTCTTGTGAGGAATCAATTCATATTCTTTTCGTATCTCCGGGGGGATAAAATCTCCGTTTAACTCTGTATCGGCAAGTGCCTGTTTGACTGCTTTCACGATTCCGTAATTCGTAAGCCCTGCCGTTAAAGGATATAAGGGCTGCAGCTTATATAACTGACTGAGGTATTCCTCCCGTTTTAACATCTTTGGTTGCTGCATCTGCAAACGACCGTTTTTCATTACAATTTTTCCACGGAGAATGTAACGGGTACCCATCTTTAAAGAACGCATTAAATACGGCATATTAAACCAAGTAACCGGAATGGCTCCGCTGGCGTCCCGCACTGTACAAGAAATTATCTTCAGATTTTTTACATAGGCAATTTTCGGTCTGGCAGTGAGACTGACCTCAATCACCATCACTCTGCCTTCTTCCGCCTGCTCTAACGGCTGAATCGGCTGATAAACATCATAACTGCGGGGATAATGTTTGAGTAAATCCCCAACAGTAACAATACCCAGTCTGGCATAGCAGGATTGGACTTTTTCTCCAATCCCCTTAACGCAACGTATACTGTCTGTTTCCTTCATTCTGACCTCCGCTTTATTCTACGGAAACAAAATACCGGTACACCGGTTGTCCTCCATACTGTACTTCTACCTCTATGTCCTCATATTCTTTTTCCATCTGCTCTGCAATTTTCTGTGCCTCCTCCTCGGTTGCATCTTCACCATAGTACAAACTCACCAGCTCGGAATCCTCCTCCAGCAGGTTCTCTATCAGCTCTATCGTTGCTTCTGCCGCATTTTCACCTACAGAAACAATACTCTTATCTGTCAGTCCCATGAAGTCTCCCTGTTTAATATCTTTGCCGTCCATATTGGTATCACGCACGGCATAGGTCACCTGACCGGATTTAATGAGCTGCATTTCCTCCGTCATGGTCTCTGCATTCTCCTCTGCCGGTCTGCCGCTGATATAGCTTATCATAGCAGCAATACCCTGAGGAATGGTTTTAGACGGCACGACAAAAACTTCCTTATCCTCTGTCAAATCTTTCGCCTGATTTGCCGCCAGTATGATATTTCCATTGTTTGGCAGCACAAAGATATGGTCTGCATTCACCTGTTTAATGGCTGACAACACATCATCCGTGCTGGGATTCATCGTCTGTCCACCCTCAATCACATAATCCACTCCCAAATCCTTAAAGATTCCAGCCAGACCGTCACCTGCAGAAACAGCGATAAAGCCCGTTTCCTTATGAGGCTGCTCAGGCTCTTTCTGCTCCGGCAGCGTTTTTTCTCCCCTTGCTATTTTTTCCGCATCCCGAATGACTTTTTCCTCATGCTCCTCCCGCATATTGTCTATCTTCATGCTGGTGAGTGAGCCATAGGTCAATGCTTTTTGAATTGCCAGTCCCGGGTCATTGGTGTGTACATGCACCTTTACGATATCTTCATCGGCAACTACTACGACACAGTCTCCGATATTCTGTAAATAATCTTTCAATCGGCTTTCCACGACATCCTCATCCCGCTCCAACATAATGATAAATTCGGTACAATAACCAAAACGAATGTCTACATCACTATTGGCTCCCGCAAAACTAATCACCTCTCCGGTTTCACCGCCCGTATTTAATGTAAAATCCGTCGTCTTTCCTTTCAGGGCATCAATGGCACCCCTAACAAAGGTCATCAAGCCCTCTCCACCGGAATCCACTACCCCTGCCTGCTTTAAGACAGGAAGCAAATCCGGCGTGCGCAGCAACGCTTCTTCCATCTCTGCTGCAACGGCATCACAAAACTCCTCAACATCCTCTGTATCACCATTGACCAACATATCCATCGCCTTATCGGCACCCGCCTTGGCAACCGTGAGTATAGTTCCCTCTTTAGGTTTCATTACTGCTTTGTAAGCTGTCTCTGACGCATGTTGGACAGCATTCCCCAGTACATTTACATCTACTTCCTGCAGTCCTTTCAACTCCTTAACAAAACCGCGAAAAATCTGAGACAGGATAACACCGGAATTTCCTCTGGCACCCCGCAGAGAACCGCTGGAAATCGCCTTGCCGAGCTCATCCAGAGTCGGGTTTTGTAAGCCTGCCACATCCTTAGCAGCAGCCATAATCGTCATCGTCATATTGGTACCCGTATCTCCATCCGGTACCGGAAATACATTTAACTCATTAATATATTCTTTCTTAGCCTCCAAGCTTTTTGCTCCAGCCAAAAACATTTTCTGCAACATCTTTGCATCCATTGTTTTAACGCCCACGATTTTACTCCTCCTTGTTTATTTACGAGAATAACATCTTAGCATGATAGCTCCCTCTTACACTCCATTTTGCAACGTCATGCTTGTATCCTAATCCTCGTCTACAATACGAACCCCCTCAACAATCACGTTAATCTGTTCCACTTTCATACCGGTAAATGTTTCAATTTTATAACGGACATGTTCCAACACATTCTGTGCTACTGCACGGATACTCACACCATATGCAACTATGATATGGAGTTCTACTTTAATACGGTTATCTGACACATATATGTTTACACCCCGTCCGGCATTTTCTTTTTTTAAGAGTTTGATTACTCCATCTTTTACATTGACAGCAGCCATTCCGATAATGCCGATGCACTCCGCAGTGGCGGCTCCGGCATATTTTGCCAGCACATCCCTGTCAATCAGAATATTCCCCATTTCCGTATTCATTTTTCCCTTCATTTTCTACCTCTTTTCTGCGCCACCTTTACGCATTATCATTTTATGTTGTTAAAATTTGAACTCTATTTCGTCCCCGACTTGTTTTTTCATTCAAGTTTCCCAGTATCTGTCATATATTAACAATAAGGTACACTTAATCAGTATATCCTATTCACTATCTTTGTGCAAGATATCAGTGCGGATAAGACAGGAGGATTGCCATGCGCCATATGATAGGTTTCATATTATTCTGGATTGCCATTGGCATGACTATTATGCTCTTTATCGAAAACGGAGTCATTGCACTGCTCATCATTATTCTCTGTCTGGTACTGGGCTACAACCTTTTCTGCTCTTAGACTAATCTGCACTCCCCTTGTAGGGTATTGTACTGTCATGTAAGCAGAGCGCATATCCCTTCGTCATTTTGCATTTACTCTATAAATTGTGATGGTACGCAAATCATTCACTTTGGGACACGCTTGCGCTTGATGAACAGCGTAATGGTGCATAAAGTCTGAAAAAACCAGACTTAAGCAC
>JAFLTA010000029.1 GCA_022510685.1 Lachnospiraceae bacterium
AGGCCAAAACGGCGGCACCGTGGTAAACTGCTATTTCAGAGGCTATGTATACGCAAACGACATTACAAGAGCCTATGCCGGCGGCATTGCGGGTGAGAACGATGGCAACAGCACCATCGACAACTGTTACAGTGACGGCATAGTCGAGGGTCGTAACGACAACGCATATTGCGGGGCCATTGCGGGATCCAATGATACAGGAAGCACAGTCGGAAACTGCTTTTGGGAGGACAGTGACAATACGGGATTGCCCGGCATTGCCAGCGGGATGGGCGATGTGAAAAATGTAGAAGAGAGAACGTCGGAGCAATTTGAGTCCGGCGAGGTGGCCTGGGAGCTCTCCAAGGGCACAAACGGCGGTGACTGGGGTCAAGTGCTTGATAGAGGTGAGGATAATCCTGACAGACATCCCCATTTCCTCACCCAACCCGATAAAGAAGACGAAAGTGAAGTATATAGAGTTACCTTTAAAGCAAATAACCCCAAAATCGATTTAACATACTTTGTTGACCCGGGCGCTGATGTCGTTTTACCGGAAGACACTCCGGAGAATACAAAATGGTATGTGAAAGGTAAAGAATTTGATGGTACGAACATTCGAGCAGATATGGATGCTGTGGCAGTTCGGCGCTTCCTTTTTGCCGGCGAGACTGAGCCGATTGAAGCGACCGGAACATACAGCACCGAGGCACAGACTCTGGAATTGAACCTAGATGAGCACATGGGTTACGAAAACGGAGGACCGTCTGCTGTAGGTAGATTTGAATATATAATTGCTGGTGATAAAGACGGTCTCAACGCTCAACTTGACATAGACGGAAACATCCTCACCATCCCACCGAAGACCAATGTAAAAGACGATGGCTATACTCTGACTGTCAAAGCCCACGAAAAAAAGCCATTTATTGCAACTCTTTCTCTCGGACCCTTTGACAAGGAAGACGTTTATCTGACTGTAAAGGTAATGATCAACAAGGCCACCCCGGTAATCGTCGCAAAGCCAACAGCGTCGACTATTGACTATGGCATGAACCTCGCATCCAGCACCCTCGCTGAGGATGGAGAAGCCCAGCACCCCACAACAGGTGCAAATGTGGAGGGCAAGTTTGAATGGACAGACGGCGGCATCTATCCCACAATAGACAAAGCTGCCATCGTTGGATATTCCGTCACCTTCACACCAAGAGACACGAATAATTACAACACTGCGACCACCCTGGTCACGCTGACGGTCAACAAAGTAGACCCTACTAATATAGTACCACCGACACCAAATGACATCACTTACAACGGCAATGCGCAGGATTTGATCACTGCGGGCAGTGCCATCGGTGGTACGATGAAGTATTGGATTACGGATGATTCCAACGATAATCCTCCTGAGGATAATTTTGCGTTTTCGTCCACCATTCCCGCCCGTGCGAACGCAGGCACTTATATCGTTTGGTACAAAGTATTGGGTGATGAAAACCATAACGATACTGTGCCAAAATCTATCGAGATTACTATTAAACCGTACAAGTTAAATATCGAGCCCGGTCCTGTGTTCTATAACGGCAGCGGTGTCTATGCACTCACGCTGGACGGCGCTGGCGGTGAGATTGTAGTCGCCACTCTGACTGCGTACAGCAAGGATGCGAAGACTTACGAGTATGCTACTACAGCTGCAGAAGGCAAATATACGGTGAAACTTTCCAGCCCCAACTATGTCGTGGAACAGACCGAAACACTGACTATCACCCCGTTGCCGGTGGTACTGCAGTGGGAAGGACCGCTGACTATTGAGTACGATGGTCAAACACATACTGTGACAGCCAAGGTAACCAACGGGATAGCAGGAGATACATTTAATCTGGTATATGAGGACAACACAGGAACTGCAGCAAAAAAATACACTGCCAAGGTAACCCAATTGGGCAACTCTAACTACACCTTAATCGGCGGACAGAACGTGGAACAGCCATGGCGCATCTTTGAAAGGAGCGGCAACCTTAATCTGACTGCGAATCCTGCGGGGACTAAAGAAGTTCCGATTACCTACGGTGACATGCTGACACTGACACTCAAAATCTCCCCCGTAACTGATATAAACGGAAAAGTGAAGTTTTATATTAACGACAAACTTATTAACGGAGATGTTTCATATGATGATTATGCCAATTATAACAATAAGATAGCCACCATTACTGTAGAGGCAACATCGTTACACGATTTCTCCCTAGGCGCAAATGCTGTGAGAGCAGATTACGTCAGTGGCAATGACAATAACAACGTAATCGACATTGATGCCATCACCGTTTACGTCAACCCAAAGCCCATTACCGCCGTAATCACCGGCGATACTACCTCTAAGACATACGACGGTAACACTGCTGCCACCGGTCTTGGAATCACACTGCAAACCAGTGACATAGAGGTTGGCGATGAAGACTATGTAACCGTCACAGCAGATGGCTATACTTACAACAGCAATTATGTAAGCAAAGCCACGACCATCACAGCGCAGAATGTCATGTTGAACGGCACACGGAGTGGCAACTATAAGATTACCACCCCCGTCGCATTGCACGGTAATATCATGCCGAAAGCGGTGCGTCTGGAATGGAGAGGAGCCACCGGTCTTGTTTATACCGGTACTCCCGCAAACGTCAACGCCACGGCCACCGAATTGGTGCCGGGTGATGTGTGCACAGTAGAGGTGACAGGCGGAGACAAAAGCAATGCCGGTATAAACTATACAGCCGAGGCAAAAGGATTAGATAACCCCAACTACAGGCTGTCTGAATTCGATAAGACTCAGGTGTATAGCATTGCCCCGGCCACGCTGTATATCCCTGAACAGCATGTCACCTACAACGGCACTGGTAAATTCAATGTAGAAGTAGACGGTGTAACGCTGACAAACGATACCTCTGAAAAAGTTTCAACCAAACTCACTGCCAGCAGTGCCGATGTGGGCAATTACGACTATGCCAAAACAATCGGTGATAGCAAGTATACGGCAAGTACAGACAACAGCAATTATCAAATTGCCAGCGGTGCAATGCTGATTATCGAAAAGGCCGACCCGGACTATACCGCTCCTGTTGGAAAGAAATTAAAATATAACGCCATGCCACAAGAACTTACGACGGTGGGTATGGCTCATGGCGGCGAGATGCAGTACAGTATTTCAAAAGACGGTACTTATTCCACTGACATCCCAACCGGCACAAAAAAGGGTACTTATACGATTTGGTACAGAGTGATAGGCGATACCAACCACAACGATATCGCACCGCAATCTGTAGTTGCTACAATTACTCTGAATGATCCGAATACCCCAACTGTTTCAGCTACTCCAGTCAATTCCTCTAAGCCGGGTGACCCAGTCGATTCGACTGATCCGGATGACCCAATCGTGTCAACTAAACCGAATGCCCTGAGAGAGTCACCCAAACCGGATGATACCACAAAAAAACCCAGTAGCACACAGAAATCAAATGATGTACCGGAAACCAGAGACGAAACGAATATTACGTTTTGGATAGTACTTATGCTCCTGTCTCTGTCAGGCATCATAATAACTCTATTTGCCAAAAAGAAGATTAAATAAACAGGAAAGACAGACACCTGGATCCTATTCGATAAAAAATTGGGTAGTACGCGGCTTTTCATAGCCATGTACTACCCAATTAATTTTTTACAAAGAAATACAGAAACTCTATCCCTATAACTGCTGTAAAAACGTCATGGTAAATCTGGTAAAAGAGGCTTCCCCGGTTTGGCTTTCTGCAATAATACTACCTCCATGGCGTTCTACGATACTTTTTGCCAAAGCCAGTCCGATTCCCACTCCGCTCACCGAATACTCTTTTTGCCCCCGATAAAAACGGTTAAATATTTTGGGGAGTTCCTCTGAGGGAATTCCATTTCCCCTATCTTCGATTTGCAGCATGGTTGCCAAGGGGGTCTGCTGCCAGGAAATCATAATTTCACTCCCCTCAGGTGTATGTTCACTGGCATTTTTCAGTACATTTAAAATTGCTTCAGAAAGCCATCCCTCGTCATAGGCAAAAGCCACATTCTCATCTCCCGACATGATAATATGTTGTTCTTTTTCCTTTAACACTACCGCCAAAGCATCCACACATCTTGCCACAGTTACCTTTAAGCACTGTTCTTTTTTCTGGAGAAGATTCACCTTGGATTCCATTTGGGTACACTTCAGCAACCCCGTTACCAGCCATTTCATTCGCTGAATTTGAGCATTTGCCTCCTTAAACAGCCGGCTCATGGGATGGTCTTTTTCACATATTTCCTGCTGTGTCTGCTGACTGTTTTCTCTGATGGCTCCATCACTTTCTTCTTCTCCTACAATTTCTTTCTGAAAGATATCCAGAAAAACCTGCAATGCCGCCAAGGGTGTTTTTATCTGATGGGATATATCCACCATCATTTCACATAGATATTCCTGTTCTCTGTGATTGTCTACCTCCTGCTCCCGAAATATCATAGCGCATTCCCAAATCCGGCTGTACAAATCTCCTACCGCCCCACCCTGAAAACGTTTTGCCAGGCGTTCCTGCCAATGAGTAAATTGAATTTCCTCAATAGTTTCTTTACGACTTTGTACAGCAATTTCAGCCAAAATGTCTGCCCCTTCCCGTATCTGATTACATAAAAAAGCAATTCGGTATATCTGCCATCCTTCCAAGGATAAAAAAAACACAAAACTAACTCCCATAATCAGCCAAAAATCTGAACTATCCCCTGCCACAAACACCAAGCATCCTGCATATAGCATAAACAACAATGCTGCTCCACTGACATTCTTTTTAATTTCAAGCTCCTGCATAGCTGGTCTCCTTTACATCTGTTTCTCCATGCGGTTACTAAAAATCAATTTCCTATTTTTCTTCCAAAGACATCTGGAAACGATATCCCACACCGCGTATCGTTTGTATATAAGAGCCTTTCTCACCGTCAATCTTTTCCCGCAGCCTGCGGATATATACCGACAAAGTATTGTCATCCATAAAGATTTCATCTGCCGACCATAGGCTCATCAACTGCTGCCTGGTGATGCATACTCCCGGATGTCGCATAAATTCTGCCAGCAGGCGAAACTCGCCGGGCGTCAGCTCAATTTGTCTGTCTCCTTTTCGAGTGATAAAACGTTCCAAATCTAATTGCAATGGTCCTGCTGCCAGTATCGTTGTCTGTTTCTTTCCATTCGTACTGCTCCGGATATTGGCGTGAATTCTCGCGATTAACTCCTTCATGCGAAATGGCTTCGTCACATAGTCTGCACCTCCCTGATTCAATCCCCGCACTACATTTCCCTCATCCGATAATGCGGACAAAAAAATCACAGGTATGGTGTTTCCACGCTCGGACAGCCAGTCCAACAACTGATAGCCATCTCCATCCGGCAGCATCACATCCAACAAGATACAATCCATTTTTTCCGATAACTCCATCCACCTTCTCTTAACTTCCTGCACAGAGCGAACACGGCACACTTCCATCCCCTCACTCTTCAGGGAATATTCCGTCCCCATAGCCAGAGCTTCATCATCTTCTACTAATAATAAATGTATATGGTCTTTCAAAACCTTCCCCTCCTTCCTCAATCTAAGGGAGTACTACACCCTTTCAGAGTCCCGCTATTAATACAGAACCAGCGTGTACTTCGTATCCATCGGGAACTTCCTGCAAAGCAAAAACAACGACTGGAATGAAATACCTTCCAGCCGTTTCTCTCATTACATCCAAAGCATTTTACAACTTCTCTCCTGTGAGCAATTCATATCCCTGCAAATACTTATCAATGGTTTTTTGTACAATGTCCTGTGGCAATGTCCAGTCATGACCCTCATTCTCCTTCAGCCAGTCTCTCGCAAACTGCTTGTCAAAAGAAGGTTGTCCATGTCCCGGCTCGTAACCGTCTGCCGGCCAGAAACGGGAACTGTCCGGAGTCAGCATTTCGTCACCAAGTACAATATTGCCATTTTCATCCAGACCAAACTCAAACTTGGTATCCGCTATGATAATGCCCTTGCCAAGTGCATACTCGGCACACTTTTTATACAATGCAATCGTGTAATCCCGCAACTTTGAGGCATATTCCTCTCCCTTGCCCGGAAAATGTTTCTCCAGATGCTCTACGCTCTGCTCATAGGAAATGTTTTCGTCATGGTCACCAATTTCCGCCTTCGTGGAAGGGGTATAAATGGGCTCCGGCAGTTTATCGGATTCCCGTAAGCCGTCCGGCAATTTAATTCCACACACCGTCCCGTTTTCCTGATAACTTGCCCAGCCACTTCCGGTAATGTAGCCCCGCACAATGCACTCGATAGGAAGCATTTCCAGCTTACGGCATAACATACTGTTTCCGTCAAACTTAGCCTGACGGAAAAATTCCGGCATATCCTTTACATCAACAGAAATCATATGGTTTGGCAAAATATCTTCTGTCATATCAAACCAAAATTTTGACATCTGAGTCAAAACCGTACCTTTTTTCGTCACCTCGTTTTTCAAAATGACATCAAAGCAACTGATACGGTCTGTAGCAACCATAATCAAGCTATCGTCATTGTCATAAATTTCCCGTACCTTCCCCTCTTTGATCGGTTTCAATTCTTTCATGATATCGTTATCCTCCATTTAATTTTTGTATATGATTCAAGTCCAGGCATCAATCCACAAACTCGAACATCTGTATATTATGCTGATTCTTCCTCTTCCTGACAATATTCTTCCAAATGTAAAATCTGTGTCGCCATACGATTTACATCCGGAGAAAGCCTTGTTGCATATACAAAGATGGTATCCATCTTCTGATACAAATCGTTCAGACACTGATGAATCTCCTTCTGTGCCTCCCTGCCAAAACCACGGAAGGGCTCATCTAACAAAAGCAGTTTTGGTTTCTTAGCGATAGCCCGTGCAAGCATGACGCGCTGGCTCTGCTCCTCTGTAAGTTTCTTTGGTTTCCTTCCGCTGAGCTCAGTAACGGACATCAGGTCCATAGCCTGTTCTACCCGTTCTTTAATTTCTTGTTTGGCACATTTTTTTAACCGCAAAGCATATGCAATATTTTGATACACCGTCATATCCTGATACAGGGCAGACTTCTCAAACACAACGGCTAAATCGCTCTGCGCCGGAGCTCCTCTGTATACCGGCTCATTATCCAGAAAAATTTCTCCCTGAGAAGGCTCCTCCAGACCTGCCAACAACTTCATGAATGTTGTTTTTCCACATCCGTCTTCACCTACAACGACCAGAAACTCTTTCTGCTCTAATTGCAAATTGATATTCCCAAATACGAACTCTCTGTCATATCGCTTAGATAGCTGTTTTATCGTCAACATTGCCATAAAAAAATCCATGCCCTTCCATAACCTGCAAACTTATCATGCAATACAGTATAAAGACTATAGATAATAATCCATACAAACCCTTGTCTGTGTGTAAGGTCTTACTTTACCATCTGCCACTTTCACATGCTCCGGATGCACAGCATATCCTTTCAATGCCTCTTCACTCTCAAAGGAGGAGTCTAACATAACATCTGCATTAGAAGAATCCAAACCCTCTGTAATGACCTTTATCTCCAGAAGTCCGGGAATCTTACCCTGCAGATTTTCCAAGCCGTTTTTGATTCCCTTTTTCACCTCTGCCTTTTTCTCAGCATCCATCTCCTGTAACTGCCATAAAATCACATGTTTTACCATAAGTCTATCCTTTCTGCGAATACCCAAGAACGAAGTTCTCATTTCCTTCCTTATCATACTATCCACCAGCCTATCCGTCAATACATAAGCCGGACGGCACTTCTCCGACTATAAACTACTAAATTTCCGAAAAAAAGGTGCGAAGATTCCTATAATTCTCATTCCTTCATATCCTGCATAGTTTTCCTTTCCAGCAAAGCAAATGATGTCAGGGTCAAAAGCCCCTTTTGACCTCTTTTCAGACGTGCTTATCCTGCTATTACAATAATAAGCAAATTATAACATAGCATTCTACGCTATTACAAATCAAAAGTCCCTACCACACATTGCGGTAGGGACTTAAAATCTCTTAAATAATATTTAGATTATTTTGCAACAATTGTGAAAGAAACTGTTAATTTTTTCTTAAAAGCAAAGTTCTTTGCTTTATTCTTGCTCTTAGAATTATCTCCGTCTGTTCCTACTGCATTATAGATAGAAAGACGATAGTTATTTGGCTTTGTTTTAGGTTCAAATTGTCCCTGTACAATCTTAGCACTTTTCTTCTTTCCATCAGCCTTAACAGTCAAACCTGAAATCTTAACATTTTTCTTCTTATAATCTTTTAAGATACCTTCCACATCCACTGTGAAAACCTGAGCTGCTGTAATCTTTTTATTCTTTGTGTTCTTGATGGTAAGAGATACTTTGGTCTTTTTACCCTTTGTAATCTTTACCTTCTTAGATACCTTTGGTGCAGTCTTGCCATCACCGGCTACCCATGCCCATCCGTTACCAGCATATAATGCACTCACGGTATAAGATTTTGTTTTGGCTTTCTTTGCTGCACTTACACTCTTTGCCGGTGCTGCCGCAATAGAACCAACTGCTACAGCAGCTGCCAATGTCACAGCCATTACTTTCTTTGCTAAACTTGAATTTTTCATTACAATAACCTCCTTAATATAGTATAAATTTGCTACATATCCAATTATACTACTTAGAAAAAATATGTCAAGAAGTCCAACATTAGTATTTTCTAGTGTAATGATTTTGTAATAACTGGACTTTATTCGCCGAATGAATCTTTCGTACGCAAGGCATTTTTTCGCAGGCGTAGCGGTGTCTACGTCAAGAAAAAATAACGCAGCAGACAAGGATTCAGACAAGAATACAGTCCAGTTAATTGCAAATCATTACACTAACCTTCCTGCTGCTGACGTTTGGCAACTACCATTCCCATTGCAAAGATTGCCACGACAAACAACAGTTGCATTCCATATGCCTGCCAAATCCGGGTCTTAACGGATACGTCCAACTTCTCAGAACCTGCCAGCAGGTCATTGGCAATTTCATACCAGTATACCGGAATAAACTTCCCGATTGTGCGTATCTGCGAAGACAGGAAAGCCAACGGTACAAATACACCACCCAGAAACGAAAATACCAGCGACAGCGGAGTAAAAACCATCGTAATCACATTTTCCTTTTTCGCCAGCATTCCTACCAAAAATGCCAGAGATAAGGCTAATAACATATCTATAAATAAATTTAATAAGTAGTATGGAAGCTTTTCCGTATATAATAAATCCGTCCCGTATTGTAAGACCGCTAATGCAACTGTAATCATCAGCAAAAACATCCCTACACAAAACACAGCAAGAATCGTCTCTGCATTTTGCCGGAAAAGGGAAACCGCAGAAGCCATCATCCGATTTTTCACCTGTTTCCTGCGAAAACTGAAGATAATCATTCCCACTCCGCACCCCAGACCAGCGAGGAACATATAAGGAACGCAACGGAAAAATCCACTGAATTTGTTATCTTCTCCAGTACTGACATTTAGGACAGATACGTTTGCCTCTGGAATACCCTGCATTTTCTCATAAGCTTCATCCATAGAATATCCCACATTTCGATAATCCAAAATTCCGGCTATCAAACGACTAATCTGCTGCTCCACATAAATCCCACCATAATTACCCGGGGACTGCGTCAATTCAATCACCGACTGTCCCTTGCCGGCATTTTCTTCCATTCCCTCCGGGATATAGAGCACCATATCTATGCCGCCTTTTTGATAATATAATGTCTCATATAATTGCTTTTTATCGTACTTTGTATTTGTGACTTCGTGGCGCTCTTCCAAATACCGGGTCACTTTTTCCGACAATTCGCTGTGGTCCTCATCCACCAGAAGTATATTCATCTTTTGAGCGGCAAATCCCTTCTCAACGCCGTCATCCGTGCCACTGGTAGACAGTACCGTCAGAAACATAAATATACCAAAATACAGAAGGATGCGACTTGCCGTCTTCCATGTCATCAAAAGATATCCTTTAAATACTGTCATAACAAACCCTCCTCATCTTCAAAATGGTCACGGCAAAAAGCAGGACTGCCAACACTCCTAATGTCAATATATCCCGAAAATATCTCGTCGTATCCGGATACATGGTAATACAGTAAAATGCATCTGTAATGACGGATGCCGGATTGATACGATTCACTATCGGACAATACTCCTCTATGGTACCTTTGATTCCACCAATCATTAAACCGGACAAAAAACTGCTGAATAAACCTACCGTTGTCAAGATACCGACTTTTGCTCCCATTCCTATCTTATGCATGCTGCCAATCAGCACTCCGATGGCAATTCCTACGATACTGCCAAACAGTACAATCAACAACATCTTCCCCCAGTCGTCTCCGATTTCCACCTTTAATACAAACTTCAAATAACATAACAGCAATCCGTCAATCATAAACTCTGTCACACTGATAGTAAGTATGTCAGCAGCTAACATCTTCATTTTACCGGTGGCAGAAACACATCTTCTGGCACCTACCGCCCCCACATTTGCCTGTAACTGCACTGCCACATCCATCCCCATATACGCGCCAAAGAGACAGGTCATGGCAATCAGCGCAAAATAATACTGTATAAATCCATTAGGCACTTCCCCTCCTAATGCTGTTTCTTTTACATAGGATACATTTGCTGTCTTCATCATCGACAAGCCGATTTCCTTTAATTTCTCCGGATGTTCTATTCTCACATCGGTAATCAATGCCACTCTGCTCTGGAATTGCTCTAAGATAGCTTGTAACACACTTTGCTCCACACCGTTTTCTTTGACAGTCAGCGAAGGTTCCTTTCCCGCAAAGAAAATGCCGATAACTTCCCCATCCTTTAATTGTTTTTCTGCTTCTTTTCCCGACATCTCCGCGACATCTATGAGACTGTCCTCCGAATCAGATATCATCCCCAGTACACTTTTCAGTACCGTTGCCTCGGTACTATTATCTTCTATTACCAACGCTGTACGGATGGTATCCAAATCGGAATACATATTGTTAAATGCCATATAAAACAATGTTCCAAGAATAAAGGAAAATATAAACGACCAAAAGAGCGTTGTCTTTTCCCTGAAAATATTTTTGATACGGTATTTTATAAGATGTAACATCACATTCACCTCGATTTTATGATAACAATTTTATTTCCACACTTTTTTTAATCACGCAGTTCTTTTCCGGTAATTTCCAGAAATACATCATTTAAAGTCGGCAGTTCAGAATATACCTTTCCAAAGGAAATATCCCTCTCCTGCAAAAAGCCAAGTACACGCATGAGGTTGTGCTTTGCGCGGGTACAACGAATCACTAACTTTTCATCTTTGTATTCCACCGCAAATATGTGAGGGATTTCCTGAAGCTCATCGATTTCTTTCTCACTAAGCCCTACGCCTTCTATGGTAATGGTCTCCCCCGTCTTAATCATATTTTTCAGTTCCTCTGCCGTTCCCTTTGCAATGCATCTGCCGTGGTCTAATATAGCTATCCGGGTACAAATCTGCTCCACTTCCTCCATATAGTGAGACGTATATATTACCGTAGCCCCCTCCTGATTCAACTGGCAAATCCCCTCCAAGATCTTATTACGGCTTTGAGGGTCCACCGCTACTGTAGGTTCGTCCAATATGATAAGCTTAGGTTTATGGGCAATACCACAGGCGATATTTAAGCGGCGCAACAAACCACCTGACAACTGCTTCGGACGCATCTTCCGGTGACTTTCCAGTCCCACGAAAGCAATCGCTTCCTCCACATACTGTTTCCGCACGTTTTTGTCCTTCACATACAAACCGCAAAAATAGTCAATATTTTCTACAACGGTCAATTCCTCGAATACCGCCACATCCTGAGGAACAATACCTATTTTTCCTTTCATTTCATAGCTGTCCGGACGCATCTGCTGCCCTTGTATGGTAATCGCCCCTTTATCATAGCGTAACAATGCCAGCAGACAACTGATTGCTGTTGTCTTTCCGCATCCATTAGGACCGAGCAATCCGAAGATTTCCCCCTGCTCTATCTCCAGATTGAGATGGTCTAACGCTACCAAGTCACCATATCGCTTCACTAAATTCTGAATTTGAATCATGTTGATACCTCCATTATATTTAGGATTTAGCCTTGTATCTCTTATTCGACATTGTAAGTATACTGAAAAAATTTTCGGAATCATAGTGCCATGTGTCAAAAACTGTATATTACATTTGTCATATTTATATATCTTTCTTACTATGCTAGTTTTTTGTTGTCTATTGACATCCTGCTTTTTTTACGTCAGTATTAGCATAACGGCTCCTATCTGAACCCTGTTTAGTCCCCGGCTAGAGCGAAATAGGTACCGTTATGCTGACATGATGGCACTAAGTTCATGGAAAGGAGGGCAGGATAACTATGCAAAGGAAATATTCTTATGTAATAATCACTCTGTACTGCCTGTTTGCAGTTTTCTATCTCCCTGCTTCTTTTCCCACAATTACAGGACTGTTATTGGCAATCATTATACTATGTTTATCTCTCTTTTTTGAGCAGAAAACGATTTCCTGTATTCTATTTGCCCTATTTTGTCTACTTGGCTTTTTCTTTCCGGAAATGTATTTTTTTCTCCCTCTCTTACTGGGAGAACTAGGACGGATGAAACTCTATCCCGCCACAGCATTGTGCATCCCCGGAATTATCATCCGCTTTCCGCCATGGGACATTTTTCACCTTGCCAGCCACAGCACCGGAAATGTCACCGGTATTTTTACCCGAATAATGGACTTTACACCGGAAACCCTTTTCTATTTGGCTTTCGGCTGCCTGATTGCATTATTTCTCGATGGGATGTGTCAGCATATCAGTTATCTGGAACAAAAAAACAAGGTGACCCGGGATGAGAGCGCAGAACTGACATTTCTTCTGCAGGACCGCAATCGCCTGCTCATCGAGAAACAGAATTACGAGATACACACTGCCATGCTGCAGGAACGAACCCGTATAGCCAGAGAGATACATGACAATGCCGGTCATATGCTGTCCCGCTGTATACTGCTTACCGGAATGATTAAGACCTTAAATTCTGATGAAAAATGTGCCGAATCCCTGCAGCTCTTGGACAGCGAACTGGCAAAAACCATGGATTCCATCCGCAACAGTGTTCATAATCTGCATAAGGAATCACTCAATTTGGAAGAAAAAATTTCCGAATTGTTGACCGGCTTTTCCTTCTGCCCAGTGAGTTTAGAATATGATATGGGAACGGAAGTACCCTCCTCCGTGAAATATGCTTTTTTGGCAATTACCAAAGAGGCTCTTACAAATATAGCCAAACACAGCAATGCATCTAAAGTGCAGTTGCGTATAGTGGAGCACCCTTCTATGTACCAGTTTGTCATTTCTGATAACGGCACAAACATCAGCATGGAAGCGAATCCGGAAAACGGAATCGGCTTACAAAACATGAAAGACAGAATCACGGCACTGAATGGTACGATACAGTTTTTGAAGGAAAAAGGATTCCGTATCTTTATTTCCGTGCCTAAAACGGAAAGCAACAAAGAGGGATGAGAAAATACAGAATAAAATGATATGAATGATGAGAGCAAACAGAAGATTTTATCTAAAACAGAAAAGAGGAACATTATGGATATTATCATTATTGATGACGATTTTTTGGTGACCACCGCTTTAAAAACGATATTGGAAGCTGACGGAAAAGTGAATGTACTGGCTACGGGCTCTAATGGTGAAGATGCCATCCGTTTGTATCGGGAATATCACCCTGACATTGTATTGACAGACATCCAGATGCAGCCAATGAACGGATTGCAGGCTACAGAGGCTATCTTGTCAGAAGATAAAGAGGCAAAAGTCATTCTGCTCACTACATTTTCTGATGACGAATATATTATCAGCGCTCTCAAATGCGGAGCAAAAGGGTATCTTTTGAAATCCGACTATGAAAGCATTCTTCCCGCACTGGAGGCTGTGGATAGTGGTCAGACAGTATTTGGCACGGAAATCATTTCCAAAATCCCGGACTTGCTTCAGCATACATCCCGGTTTGATTACACCGAATACGGCATCTCAGAAAAGGAATTGGAGATTATCGAATGGATCGCACAAGGGTATAGCAACAAAGAAATTGCCGGGGAATTGTTCTTGAGCGAAGGAACTGTACGAAACTATTTAAGTTCTATTCTGGATAAACTACATTTGCGCGACAGGACACAGCTTGCCGTGTTTTATTATCAGCATAAATGAGCGGTTTGCGGGTATATTTTCCCTTCAGATGTAGTAATTCCTAAGGATGGTGCCAGTTTAGCATAACGGCGCCAGTCAGGCCAATATCATGTGCAGAAGGCACAATATCAGCAAAAAAAGGATATTGTATGCTGTAAACCATGTAATATATTTTCTCTTTTGCGCAGTCTGGGTTTTATTGTAATACTCCAGAGAAATGACACTTGCCATAGAGGCAATGAGAGTTCCCAGACCACCTACATTGACACCCGTTAAAAGTTCCATCCCGTTATCGGCAAATTTTGACAGGATGACAGCAGTAGGTACATTGCTTAAACACTGACTCAGACCAATTCCCACAAAAAACTCATTTCCGAGAACCAAAGTCTGCAAATGATTCCCTATCCATGGTATCTCTGCAAGATTTCCCACGACTACAAACAGAAGAATAAATTTCCCTAAGAGGGCATAATTGACCGCACGAAATAATCGATAATCAGACACCAAAAGCCCTATGGTAACTATTATTAACATGAAGCCATAGTGTAACACATCCATCACCGTCAATAGGCATACTGCAAACAAGATGATGTACAGAAGCGTCAAACAACCTTTTTTCTTTACAGACTTTCCCCTTTTGAATCCACCCATTTTCCCAACCACAATGGGATTCTTTCCCTGTGTATCGCTCAGTATCAATATCGATAGCAGAACCACCGACAAAAATGCATACGGCATAACCTGTCTGAAAAAAGCCCAAATGTTCATATGGTAATATTGATAAAGATAGACGTTTTGCGGATTTCCTACCGGCGTCAGCATACTTCCCAGATTTGCTGCAATCGTCTCCAAAACCACTACTTTAATTAGCTTGTCATCTCGTCCTACCGTATGCAAAACCTGTATGGTAAACGGCACTATGATAATCAGCCCTACATCGTTCGTGACGAGCATACTCAAAAAGAATGCGGACATTATGACGGACAGCATTAATAGACGAACATTGTTTGCCCTGTGTACTAACTTCGATGCAATCCGGTCAAAATATCCCAGCTTGTCAAATCCAGCCACTACTCCCATCAGACAAAACAAAATTGCCAGAGTACCAAAATCTATTTTATCTATGAAATATTTGTAGAAAAAAGTTTCCTGCATATCAATCATTTACCGTCACCAAAAGCTGTTAAAAAATCTGTTGTGCTTGTATAGGTGTTATCATTCCATATAATATCGGTCAAGGCATCACACCCGGAAAATGCATTTTCTCCAATAGCGGTCACACTGTTTGGTATGTTGATGGTCGTCAAAGCACTACATCCCTTGAATGCCTCAGCACCAATCGCGGTCACGCTGTCCGGAATGTTGATGGTCGTCAGAGCGCTGCAATCTTCAAATGTTCTGTCTCCAATACCAGTCACGCTATTTCCTATCGTGATGCCAGCCAACTTGTTACAAGAGAAAAATGCCACATCGCCAATGTTGGTCACACTGTCCGGAATCGTGATGTCTGTCAAGCTGCTGCAAGCAGCAAATGCCATATCTCCAATACTGGTCACACTGTCCGGGATTTCCATGTCGGTCAGACTGTCGCACCACAAAAACGCACTATAGCCAATAGTGGTCACGCTATCCGGGATTTCGATGCTTATCAGTTTACTACACCCGTAAAATGCATATGCCTTAATGTTTGTTACAGTGCTTTCCACAATGACATGGACAGGTATGTCTGAATCTTGTATCAGTTTTTTGGCATCCTTAGCATTCTCATCATTATAATACAACTGCAATATCCCATCCACTACTGTTTTACGAATTACTGTCGGAGTGGCTGTCGGTCTTGGTGTTGGTGACGGTGAGGGACTCGCTTTAACGTTCGCCTTAACCGTCACTTTGCAGGTATACTTTTTCTTTCCGATTTTTGCCTGTACCTTTGCCGTACCTTTCTTTTTCCCCTTAATGGTTACACCGGTCTTTTTCTTGTTTTTTAAAGTGATGTACTTTTTGCCGGAAACTACTTTCCATGTAACTTTTTTCTTATTATTCTTCAGTTTCAGTTTCTTAGACTGCCCTACCTTGACGGTCAGTTTCTTTTTGCTAAGTGACACTTTTTTTGCAGCAGTTGCGCTGGATGGGGCTGTGAGAGCTATACAGCTCGCGATTATCGACAGCATAAGTATTACGGCAGTCATTTTCTTGTGCTTTTTCATGGTCTTTTTCTCCTAATATGTAAAGAATTTGTAATTATCACTTTATCATGCATCGCTTGACACTGTTGTATTCTATCATATCCCATTAAATGGTACAAGTTATCCCTTTTTCTGTCTCTGTTCTTTGCTCTAAGATATCTGGGATTTTTAGCCGATATACAGATAAGGAGGATATTCAGATGCAGATTATACGGGATCACAAAAAGTTATGTGCCATGTTCCATCTTGTAAATTTGATGGGACTTCATTCTGTTTTGGATTTTGGGGGCAGTCTTGCCAGAGGGAATATGTTTTCCAGAAGATATTGGAAAAATTCTGACAATCATATTGATATTTCTCAGACAGTAAGGTTGGATAGTTTTGATATCTTTGATGCATGCAAATTTCCGGTTTATCAACAACTATATCATAATATTTATCATGAATTAGATGAGGTCATGGCAAATTTTTATGATATGGCAACTTTTATAGATATCATTCCATTCATGGAAACAGATGTTTTCCTTTCTCTGTGTGATCTGTTTCGTTCCCGCTGTTCCCTGTTAGTGTTACAGCTTCCGCCAGAAACGAATTTTCCTCTAGAGGAATTGCATCAGTTGGGACATTGCGTGCCCACAAGAATTGTGGGGTATGATTATATGGTTATTTGGACAAACCGTGATTAGGAGAAATTTATGGAAAAAATACAGATATTTGTTTTGACGAACCGTATTATTCCGAAGGGATATAGTGAAATCTACTATCCTTTTTATCTGGGTACAGGTTGGGAGCATAGTTCCGGTGCTTACTACGAAGACAGCGGTACCAATATCGCAGATAAGCATGAAATGTATGCGGATTTGGGTGGTTTTTATTGGATATGGAAAAATATAGAAGCAGATATTGTGGGAATTTCTCAATATCGAAAATATTTTTTTTCGGAAAGGGAGAAAGATCGTTTTATCCAGTCAGAAGAGATTCTTTTTTTACTTTCCCAATATGATATTTTAGTTCCACTTGCTTTTGTTAATCCGCATGAAACCATTTATGAGAAATATCAGCATAATACATGCATTGAGGATTTGGAGATTGCCAGAGATATTTTGCGGGAAAAATATCCGGAGTATCTGGAAGGCTTTGATGTGATTATGGGTGGATGCCGTATGCATGGTTTCAATATGTGGATTGCCAGAAAAAAGATATTTGATAAATATTGTGCCTGGATTTTTTCTATTTTGCAGGAGGCAGAACACAGGATTGACTGGGACAGTCATCCTCAGAATATGAAGCGTGCCCTTGCCTTTTTGTCAGAATATCTGTTTTCAGTATGGTTACTACATGAAAACCTGAAAATATATGAATTATGCCCCCGTGTGATCACGGCAAAAGGATTGGCACCGGATGAAACTATGATCCGTACTTTTTCTACAACAGAACATTAATGAATAGGAATGAGGTAACTACTATGTCGGTAGCAATGTCTGGAAATATTTCGGGATTTATATCAAGGCGTTTGGTGCCAGAATGAATTATCGAATTAATTCGATAATCCTAAACTGTGATACAGATAATCTTCCGAAGCTTTGATTTCCTCTTGCAGTTTGGGATAAATCGCTTCATAGTCAATTTCTTCCATCCATTCCGAAATATGCCATTCGTTATTCTCTGTCAGAATACGGTCTTTTATGGCTACAAATTTTTTTAATACAGTGAAGCGATGAATCTCCCGGCTCCGTATAGTCACAAATTTTTGCCGAATATCAAGGCAAAACAGGTACCATGAAAAACTTCATATTCCATTTGAATTTCTTTACATTTTTTTATAATGCGCTCTTTTATTTCTTGCGGTTCGCTCATCCTAACTTTGTTTCCAAAGGAAAAAATTACTCTATACCAGAATATCTCATGCTCCGGTACAGAAAGAAAAACAAAATTCAAAATCAACTTTTTCTAATTATACACTAACTGTTTGTTCGCTTGTTTCAAAAATAGTAACGCGATGTCTGCTAAACCCCCATGAAATCCAGCAAAATCAGAATTCACAAAATTTTCACAAAAATTATTAGCACTCACACTTGACGAGTGCTAATAATTGTGATATAGTGTTCTCAGAGCAAAACAAAAAGGACAAAATGACAGCACTTCAAAGTCGTGAGTCCATAGTTTGCTTACGAGGAACAAAAACAATATTCAAATTTATAAAAAAGGAGAGATGACTTATGTTAATGCCAGATATTTTTGGAAGAAGCTTTTTTGACAACTTTTTTGATTTACCATTCAGTGGTATGCGCAGCAGCACAAACGATCTGATGAAGACGGATGTCAAGGATACTGACGATGGATACGAGATTACCATGGATTTGCCGGGTGTGAAGAAAGAAGATGTCACAGCCGAGTTGAAGGATGGTTATCTGAAAATCAGTGCGGTATCTGACTCCAGCAAGGAAGAGAAAGATGAGGAAGGCAAGTATATCTACAGGGAGCGCTATAGCGGTTCTTGCAGTAGAAGTTTCTATGTAGGAAAGCACGTTACCGAGGAGGACATTAAGGCAAAATTTGAGAATGGCGTCCTGAATATGGTGGTTCCTAAGAAGACAGCTTCTGAGATTGAGGATAAGAAAATGATTGCCATCGAGGGGTAGATGGTAACACCTTGAAATGAATATATCAGAAACTTATTTTTCATTGCACCGGAGCTGCACGATTTACCGTTTGTAAATCGTGCAGCTTTTTTTGTCAGTGTTACCCATTTGAATCTCTTGTCTGTTTACGCTGGTTTTATCGTTATAAATTTGCAGAAGATTTTTTAGCAGCTTTTGGCAACGGTAAATAATAGTTCCCTACAACTCCTCTGCCAGTGTCCTTCTACGCCGCCAGCTCCCGGAAATAAAGTACAGAAATCCGGGAATGGCACACCCGTAGGGAGCAAGTCCATACCCCAGCACAAATCCGAAAAATCCCCAGTGCAGCACCAGACCAAACAGCCAGCTCAGTCCGATACGCAGTACAACGCCGTCTAACAGGGACAGCACCAGACCAAGCTTCGCATTTCCAATCCCCTGTATAAATGCATTAGTTCCACGCATGATTGCCATCGCCGGAAACATCCACAAGATTGCCTTTATAAATTCCCCTGACATTTCATGTACCAGCACATCATCAGAGAATAACATAAACAACTGTTTTCCAAAACAAAAATATATTGACACAAAAAATATTGTTAAGATGCCGGAAAACAGCCATGTATACAACACGACCTGTTTCGCCCTATCCGGCTTTTTAGCCGCAATATTCTGACTGACCATTGGCATGGCACCATATTGAATCCCCTGTGAAATTTTGTTTATGATATCGTCAATGCGGATTCCCACCCCAAAAGTAGCAGACGCAACCACGCCTACATTGTTGACCATGGAACTGACAAACAACATGGACAAATTGATGCACCCGGACTGAATTGCCATAGGAGTCCCCAGTGCAGCAATCATTTTTATATATTTCTCTTTGATGCGAAAACTTTCTTTCCGAAAATCAAACCCAAAAGCTTTTTTATTTTTATATAAGAAGAAAATTGAAAACAAAAAGGAAACCGCCTGCCCGATAATGGTAGCTGACGCTGCACCGGCAACACCGAAGCCCAAAATGCCAGTGAACAGATAATCCAAAATCAGATTGATAGCGGATGCAATACATATAAAAAGAAAGGGTCTCTTGGAATCCCCCATCCCCCGTAATACAGCTGATACTACATTGTATCCCGCAGTAAAAATCAATCCCGCACCGCATATCAACATATATTGCATCGCTTTTTCGTAGGACTCTGCCGGAATATTCATAATATGTAGAATCCGGACTCGTGCAGCAAGGATAATTGCGGATAGAATCAGGCTGATACACATAATCGTACTGAACAAGGTTCCGATAATTTCATTCATCTCTTTCCGTTTACCTGCACCCACAGCCTGCGCCACCAACACCTGCCCTGCGTTGGAAAATCCCATACATACCATCGTAGCAAAATTTAGTATCAAACTGCTCTGGGAAACTGCCGATAGCCCTGCCGTCCCCACAAATTTTCCTACAATGATCATATCCACGGTACTATATATTACCTGCAAAGCATTGGACATCATAAACGGCAGTGCAAACCAAAAGAGCTGCCTCACGATATTTCCTTGTGTAAAATCTTTTGTCATGCTTTGTGCGTTCAAATTATCTCTCCTATCATGTTCCAGGCACGCTAGCACTCCAGCATTTCATTAAATGCCTTCATAGCATACACATCTGTCATTCCCGCCATAAAATCTATGACAGCCCGGATATATCGTTTTTCATCTGCAAGTGTACCATATATCTTTTTATTCATACACTTATCACTGATATCCTTTGCCCATGACAATTTTTCAAATTCCATTTCGCAATATTGCACCAACCATTCCGCAAAACCTTTTACAAAGGATTTCTTATCAAAATCAATACTGTCAAGATAATATATTGTATCTTCTTTCCGATAGTATGAGAGTAACAGCTCAAAAATCTGGTTCAATATCAGTCTGGAATACTCCATAAAGGGCTTCATGCGTTTATGTTTGTATATGTATTTATAATTAAAATCTTTTACATCATCTAATTGCTGAGACATGGTTTCACTTAAACATAAGCCATTTTCAATACTGCTGTTTTCACATAAATCAATAATCATATTATGCATGATGACTGTAGTATTAATTGCCTTTTCATTATTTATCTTAGCCATTTCTCTCAAAGTATTCTGCTGCTCTGTATCCAAATACCCCAGCCGGATTGCATCTTCAATATCCCTGCCCAAATAAGCAATCTTATCTGCCAGCTTGACCACACAGCCCTCCCATGTGGCTGCCTGATATTGTCCTGCCGATTGAAAATCATCCAGTGATATCAACTCTTCACGGGGTTTGATTCCGTTTTGGTCTATCTCCCCACAGTGAGAAATGATGCCGTCCCGGACTGCATATGTCAGATTCAGATTTTGCAGATTACGCTCATTGTCCTCCAGCAATTCAACGTTGTCCACAAAATAAACGCCGTTCTTCTCATGCCAGAATTTTTCATCCAGATATTTTTTCGTTAAATCCGATATAATTCTCTCCCCTTCATGACCAAAAGGTGCATGCCCCAAGTCGTGGGATAAAGCGATGGCTTTCGTCAGTTCTTCATTTAGCCCCAAATACTTGGCAATAGTATTACTTACGGAATCCACATGAGAGACATGCTCAATCCTCGTACAGATGTGATCATTTCCTGCCGCATTAAAGAAAACCTGTGTCTTATGCTTTAACCTGCGGTACGCTAACGAATGCAAAACTCTGGTATAGTCTCTTGCGAAAGGACTCCTGATATCATCCCTTCTCTGATAAATATCGTTTTCTCTCTTAGTTAATTGTTCCCATTTTTCATGGCTCTGCTGCAATGCTACACTCTCCAATTTCGTCTCCATGTAACCCACTCCTGTCTTTATCTTCTTAATAAAAATGCTGTCAGGGATACCCCCGCCTTTATCTTCTTAATACAATACAACCTGACTCAGACCAATTTCCCTTTATCGAACAGATACAAACCGGGAGTTTCTTTGGCAAGCTTTATCAATTCGGGGTCAAATCCGCTTTTGGAAAATATACCGTAAACTATTTTTTTCTTGCCAAATTCCGGAATATTTGAACATTTCTTTTGCAAATCCAAATAGACATAAGCAGAAACAGGTTTTTCGCAATATTGACATTCCCCTGCAAAAATTTTATTACCTTTCTTACAGGTAGCCACAACATCTATCTCGATATCGCTGTTCCAATATGCCCCCACCACAGATGGTACAAAATCTATCTTTCCGCTTTTACAAAGAGAAACAAATATTTCTCTTGAAATCACTTGAAAGACATTGCTGACATGATTTTCGATAAAATCAGATTTTATCTTTTTCAGAACATATTCGGTCTTATCCATTTCCAGCTCACTGCGGTAAGGTTGTACAAATTTGAACCAAAATTCAATGAAATTATCACTGATATAATACAAACCCCTTCTGCTCTTTCCCGGCGTTTTCTCCGTTACCGGCACACGTTTCTCCACGAGAAACAGCTCCGTAAGCATTACCAGATACGGAGATATTGATGTTGTTTTCTGTTCCATATAACCTGCTATCTTTGAAAGCTTATGATTCCCGTGAGAAAGTGCAGTCATGATTGAAACATAATTCGCAGGTTCTCTCACTTCTTTTTCAAGTAAAAAAAAGGGTTCTTCATGGAGAAAACCGGATTTATTGAGTATCGTGTCGGTAACATTTTTCCATAGGGAAAACTTGTTGTCAAAAAACTCGAAATACTTGGGCATACCACCTGTCACGGAATATAACTCTGTCAGCTCCGCAAAGGTCCTGCCCGGGAATGCACTTGCGAACTCACCAAAACTAAGTGGCTGCAAGCGTATCTGTGCCGTATGTATGCTATATAACGGACCGGAATGCGAAAGGAGATGTGAAGACATCATGCCGATATCAGAAGCACAGAGTATCACCATGACGTTACTATCCTTCAATATCTCATTCCATGCCTCACGAATAATTGACGGATAAGCCGAATTTCCACTTACAAGATATTGAAATTCATCTATGATCAGTATTTTCTTTTCCTTCCGCTCATAGGAAGCAAATAACTTGAACGCATTTTGCCAGCTATCAATACGACTGCTCGCAATGTATGGATGATTGATATAATCTGCTATCTTTTCCGTAAACTCATTGAGGTTTTGGCGGTCGTTTTCCTCACTTGCAAGAAAATACAGCGCCTTTTTCTTTTTGATGAACTGCTTTATCAATGCAGTTTTGCCAACACGCTTTCTGCCGTATACTACAGCGAGGCTACTGTCCCGATTGTATTCTTTGTCGAGGAGCTCTAGCTCGTCCTCTCTACCAATAAATCGCATAAACACTCTCCTTTTTAGGAATTAATATATGATATTTTTAATTATTATAATCTAAATTATACATTGTTTTGTGCGATTTTTCAAGTCAGTAATCTCATTTAAGGGCTGGTCTATTTCATTTACTTCACCTGAATTACAGCGTAAAAGTCTATGGCAGCTTCCACAAGCAATATGATACCGGCTATCTGCCATACGGAAAGTGCCGCATCCTGTGGATATACTGTAATAAGGAACCCCAGAACAACAGCAATAGCGCCACTGACCACATTAATCACAGACACCGGTGCTCCCATTTTCTTCGCACTGTGATAATTATGTAATTTACACGCTCCCACTATCACGAGGATGACACCGTAAATTATGGCAACTGCAGTGATTAGACCGAAAATCAGATCCGAACGAAATGTGCATATTACACCGATTGCCAATGTCACAATAGCAACTATCAAAGAAAGAAGGTCATTTATTTCTTGTCTCTTTGCACTCAGATACCGCATTAAATACGTGAGACCGATTGCCAGAAGAATAACGCCAAAGAGAATGATAATCGTTCTGGTAAATCCCTCCGGATTCACCAACAGCAAAATGCCAACTGCTGCCTCAAACAGAATCATTATAACAATAGGAACATTCATTTTAAGAGAGTTCATAATCTTCCTCCAAATATCACATTTATTTTGCTTCCCCCGCCGGACAATCCGGTAAATGGATTTGCCGGTTATTTATCATGCCAGCCTCGAGAATTTCATCCCTTTTATCATAACAAACACATATGGATTTTACAAGCAACGCTTGCCACTGTACTATTTACATCTTTAGCCGTTTTATAAAAGGTGTTATAATCATACTACTACAAGCAACATCCAATCTACAAAATGTACTTAGGAGGAACACCATGGAAGTTAAATTTTATGAAAATATATCAGACAGGCTCTTAAAATTTGCCGTAATCATATCAAAATCAAAAGGCAAATGGGTCTTCTGCAAACATAAAGAAAGAGACACCTATGAAATCCCCGGTGGTCATAGAGAAGAGAACGAAACCATACTGAATACTGCAAAAAGAGAGCTGAGCGAGGAAACCGGAGCCATTGATTTTGATATAGAGAAAATCTGCGTCTACTCCGTCACCGGAAAAAACAGGGTAAACGAATCCGGAGAAGAAATGTTTGGTATGCTTTATTTTGCTGAAATCAAGGAATTTGCCAAAGAATTACACAGCGAAATAGAAAGAGTCGAATTGTTTGATGAACTTCCAACCAACTGGACCTATCCACAAATTCAGCCACTCTTGATCGAGGAATATCAGCGAAGAACAGACGGATAAGTGCCAAAAGAGCATCCATATAGGACGCTCTTATTGGCTGGATAATGCATAGCACTATCCTACTATTTTAGATTTTCCTCTAATTTACGCCTAGCGTAAACGATACTAGTGATGAAATAATTCATCTTAGTAGCTAGTATATTATCATTATTTACATTATGTGTCAATATTATCCCGCAAATTTCGTTCAATCGCACTAATTACCTGCTTAAAACACGTCTCATTTGCTATCCCAACTTTGCTACTAGCTATTCTCTTACGGTCAATCTCCCTCATATGCATGACATTAACAAAGCCATATATCCCTTCTTCATTGCCTTCAAGCTTTAACGGAACTTCATAATTTCCCAAATACTCAGGCTGATAACAAAGCAGCTCACCCGAATACCACGGTTCTATTTCAAGTTCTTCTCTGCTACTGTCAGGCGCAGACTCGATAAAAGGCTTCCTGACAAATCTGTAACAAAACCAAAAAGCAATGAAAAAGAATGGTTGCCTTACCCCATTTCTAAGCACCAGCACCATGTGATCTGCCAGATTTTCCAATCCCTGAATTGCTTCCACAACATCGCTACTCCGCTGCCATTTCCGTTCCACCACTCACTCTGTGAGCGATTTATACAAATCATAAACATCGAAACGCAATTACATTCCTCACTCACTTAAAAGCTTGAGAAATTTCATATTATATTCGGATTTATCCGACAAAATATAAGGATTCTGTAAAATATCCGGAAAACGAGAGAATATCGTTTTTTTGATTAATTGATACACCTCCTCATCCCATACAATTCCGTTTGTGCCGTTTTTCATACGTGACAATGGTTCCACGAAAGCTTTCACATAATAAATCAAAGCCAACTCCTGTTCATATCCGTTCACAATATTTTTTTCAAACAAAGTACAATATGTACTATCTTGCACAAGAAAGGTATCTAAAAAATTGCTTTGATTTACTGTCAGCATTGTACCATTGGGATTAGTTCTATAGTAATATAGGGTATCTGGTATCTCAAAACATGTTTTGGCCATCATCATGCAAAGCTCAGAAAAAAATAAATCCTCCATAATGATATTCTCAGGAAAATAAATCTCATTTTCCTCCAGGAATTGTTTACGGTATATACGATGCCAAACAGCATTTTTGCAACCATGGAGCAAAATAAACCTTTGTCTTTCTGCCGGCTCTGTTAAAAAATAAAGCTTTTCCTCAGAAACAAACTTTTGTTCATTACCGTTCTCTTTGAATAATATATATCCACAGCCTGTCATATCACAACCAAAAAGTGCTGCCTTTTCATAAAGTTTCTGCAGCATTTCCGGATGGATTATATCATCACTGTCTACAAAACAAATATAATTTCCTGTGGCATATGACATGCCAATATTCCGTGCCGCTCCCTGCTTTCTGTTTTCACTGCATTTGATCAACAAAATATTTTCCGGATGCTGTTCTTCATACTCCTGGATGATTTCACAGGTATTATCCTCGGAAGCATCATCAACAAAGATAAACTCCAACATATTTAGCGGCAATGAGCTTGCTAACATACTGTCAATACACTCTTTTATATATTTGGAAGCATTATAGCAAGGAACAATTATTGAAATCTTATCGCCATAATAAGTATACCTTTGCCCTGCTCCCGACAATATCATCTCATTTTGGTAACATGCCAATTCTTCCAATTTACAGACAAAATCCATTATCGCTATATCTTTTTCATATGGAGCTGCTGTACTCATGCAATCCTCCGATGAAATAGCCGGATTTTCCTCACCTGCCATAGCATTCAATATGTCAGCCAGAGATTTCCAGTCTCCTTTCGGAAAAGTATATCCGTTCACTCCCTGAGATATTAACTCCGGAATCTTGCCAACAGGTGTAGAAATAACCGGAATACCGCACGCCAATGCTTCTACGGCAACCAGCCCAAAGCCCTCATATTCAGATGCCACGACCAGGGCATCCGCTTCTGACGCATGCTCCCAGGGATTGCTTTTCCAACCCATCCAGTGAATGCGATTTTGGACATGGCACTGTTTCGCCAGTTGTTTCAGTTCATCCTTAATTTTTTTCTCTCCATCTCCAATCACCCATAGTTCCCATGCTGCATCCGCTTTGCCCAATGCCCTTATAATCACATCCAGCCTTTTCTCTACAGAAATTCTCCCCACATAAAACAATTTTTTGCCGTCTGCATCTGCGGGAGTGGATTTATCTTCCTTTGGCACAATCTTTGAAAAATCCACCGGATTCTTTATTGCAACAACCAGACTATCCGCAAGATTACATTTCAGTTCATCATAAATATACTGTGAAATCGCCAAATGTGCATCCGCCAGTGCCAACTGTTCATAATCGCCAAATCCTGCAGCTTTATATCGCTCCACGGGCGCATGAAGCCATGATATCACTTTCTTGTCAGGAGCATCCAGCATGTCCAGAGCATATTTTGCCACATAACACATATATGGCCACGCCGTGGCAAGAACCATATCCGGTACTCCATGATCCTTTAAGAATCCGGCATACGATTCCACAAACTCCACCTGTGTATGCCCTGCCCTTCCCCTCAGCAATGGATAAAAAGGAGTTTCTTCGTCTGTCCATGTAAAACCTTCCCAGACGAGCTGCACGACTCTTACCTCCCAATTTCGTTGATTTCGGAAATAAGGGATCACCATATTAACCACATTTTCCACTCCGCCCTTTTCCGCTACAGCAATTAATATATCAATTTTCATCAATTTTCCCTCCGGCAAAAATTTAACTAACAAACACATTATAACACTATGAGTTTTATCATACAATCTGCTGTTTATCAATTTTTGCCGAAGGGATCTCCTGTTCATTAATCAATACATAACTCTCTATTCTTCCCGAATCAGATGAAATTGCTCCCCGGCAATCTCCAACGCAGCAATTTCATCCGGATGGTCAATCGTTGCAGAAGGTGATGCAAGCAATTTTTCATAGTTATCTTCATGAAATAAACCATATAGTATCCTATATTCTCCCTTGTTCTCTACATCTTCTATCAGCTTCATCATTGGAAAACTGTCTTTTGGCGTATTTACACTCGCATCATCATACCTCTCCAAACCGTCCTTTGTCGTGACAACGACTTTTACATCTTCATCGTCTGCTCCATCCTTTCCTTTCAGAGAGTCTGCTCCCGGCATCAACAGCTGAAAAGATAATTTTGAAACACTGAGGTATATAGGTTGATGTTCTCCCTGTGCGGCATCCTTCTTCTCCACACGATATAAAATCCTGTCCAAATTAGACTTGATAGTTATTTTTCCTTTTTTAAAACCTCCCTCTGCTTCCGGCATAGCATACTTGAAACTTATCTCCTCATCATCAAAAGAAAAATTATCTCCATTTTCAAAAAGAAGATATACAAAGTAGCGCTCATCCTCCTTTTTCAGCTCTTCTATCTCTTCTATATCGGCACTCCAGCCTTGATCATGCGTAGTAACAAATTCCTGCGTGTACAAAAGAGAAAAAATCTGTTTCTCTGCTGCTGACACTCCCTTGCCGGAGCCCCATTTCTCATCAAATAAGAAGTCTTTTCCTTCTTGGTCTAATGCACGATAACGAATGCCCAGATAGACACAGAAACCATCTGACAACATTTCACTAATCTCCATTTTCACATGTTCGTTCTTATCCGAACAAAGGTCATTCTGAACATCTTTTGTGACATTGTCACTTCCTTTGACAAATGCTGACTGTATTATCCCACGGATATGATCTGCCAATCCAATTTGTGGTAAAAATAATACACAAATCAGTAATGCCGCTACAGCACTGCCAATCATCCCTGTTTTAAATAAAGAGTTTCTTTTTCGTTTTCTGCTTTCCCCACTCTCTGTTACAATCCTTTCCCACATCTCCTCACGCTTTTCCTGTTTTGGAAGCAGGCTCTCCTGCATTTTCTGATATTCCTGTTTCATACCCATCACACCTTTCTTTTCATTAATTTTTCAATTATTGAAATATTTATTTTCCAGTTCCAGACGCAGCAATTCCCACGCTTTTGCCATACGGCTTCGCACAGTGGAGGAATTAAGGTGAAGCATTTTTGCAATCTCTGCACTGCGGTAGCCTTCAAAATAATGCAGATACACAGGCAAACCATACTTTTCATCTAAATCCCTAACCATCTGCAGCAATAAATTATCCGGCTCTTCCTGTCCTATTTCATGGAGCACCGGATCATATGGTACCTGTTTTTTCCTCCATGATTTTCCCAGTGCACTTTTACAACAATTGGAAGCCGTCACAACAAGCCATGCCCTTGCTTTCTCTTCACTTCGATAGACAAACCGACTCTGCATCAGGCGTAAAAATGTTTCCTGCACCATATCACAAGCATCCGCCTCATTTTTCATATGTATCAGACAAATGCTGTATACCATAGCAAAATGCCGGCGATACAAGCGTTCCGCATCCTCCATTTTCATCATTTCACCCCCTCGCCTGCATCTTCTTGTAAGCACTTACATATATAAAACTTCTTAAAATTAGTTTTTGTCCAAAACATTTTATAAATATTACAAAGAAAAAAGGCTTCCCAATCTTGGAAAGCCTTCTAAGCTCATCAATATTATGATTGCCCTGCACCGGATTCTTTCAGTCTCTTAATTTCCGCTTTTAATTCCTCTACCTTCTGCTGCAATTCATAATTTCTATCAAAACGTTTATTGTATGTCTGATATGTTCTCCTGAATTTTCTCTTTAATTTATCTTCCATCTCCTGTCTGGTGGTTCCTTCATATTGCGGGATGTATCGCATTAATTCCGCATACGTATACGGCTCTGCTTTATTTCCCTGAGGACAGAATATTTCTTTCATCACATTGAACAGAGATTGATAGATACTCATTAAATAAGTTTCGTCTTTGACAACTCCCTGCTTCATTACTTCTTCTATTCTGTCAGCCACGGCTTCGGCATTGATATCCTCTACGTTTACTACACGATCCCCATAGCCCACGCTTTCATAAAAGCCTTTTACCTTTGTATTCCATACAACTCCCAGAGACGGAACATCCAGAGCAAACGAAATAATGCTCGGATGCAGGCGGCAGGACACAACAGCGTCACAGGAAGCGATTTTTCTAATCAGCTTTTCCGGTGTATTCATATTAAATACGCATCTCCGCGCTTCCACGTTATAATTTCTGATCAGGTAATCCAAAAAAGCCTCATCTCCAAAATGACCGCTCGTCAACAGTTCATATTTATATCCTCTGTCTTTCAGCTGTTCAATTAATTCAACCCAAAATTTTGCGGCATCCTCTCTGGAAAAATCAAATTTATTATCCTCAAAACCATTTGCACGCAAAATAAAAATACCAACTTTTTTCCTAAAGTCAAGGCTGAAAGTTCTTTTTTTAACAGCAAACCTTTTGAAAATCGCAGAAGAAAATACAGCCGGGTCAGAAACCTTTCCTATTCGCATCTGCTCATTTTCTTTGTATTTCTTCAGTAAATCTATTTCATCTCGCGTCGTAATCTGCTTCACAATATCAAAATTCAAAGTTTTCTTCAGTCTCTGGCATTTTTTATTTTTTTCATGATAACCTTCTACACCGATGGCAGAAAAAATTACCGGCTTGTTGTATTCTTTGGCAAGCTCTAAAATAACTGCCGTCCTCTCGTAGAAAAACTGATAAAGATAGTTAAACATCGGTGCTCCACCGAAAACAATCAAATCTGATATTTCGATAAGCTTTCTGGCTGTATTTAAAAGCGCCGGATCTTTGGTTGAAATATACTTCCGTGATACAATTGCTGCTTCACGACTGATTATTTCATAGTCGCGCTTCTTTATATTCAAATTACTCATGACCGCAGATATAAGACCGATATCACAGGCTTCAATGACCTGATCGCCGAGATTATCAGAGTCCCGATTAGTCAGGAGAAGTATTGTATATTTCTTTTCAGACACTAGAATTTCTTCTGTATCATCTGTCGAACGTATTTTTTTCAGATAATATTTCGCAGCCCCTTTAAAACCCTTATTTCTCAGTACAGTTAGTCTCATATCTCATCAATTTTCCTTTCGGCTCAACCTTTCAAAAATATCTCCCTGTATTTTAACCCATATTCTAATATAAGTCAAATAAAACTCCGCAATCCAACCATCTAGGCTAAAAACTTTTTGGAATGAATACAATTCCTGTGATTCTGAAAATAGTGCGTGATTTTTCTTCCAAACTATGATAGACTGTAATTGATAGTGGCATATTTATAAGATAAAATAGAGGGAAAAAGATGAAGAATCATGGAAAGAAATTCGTTGCACCGATAGTAATAACTGTTTTAGTAATTTTGTATTATTTTGTTTACTTTGGGATATTGATTCATTTGACCGGCGGCGTGGGAGCTGTCTTTTTAGGCATCATCCCTCTGATTTTAGCGGGTTGCATGGTATATGTTTGCGTAGAGCGCATCAAGGAAATCAAAGGAGGAGAAGAAGATGATATTAGTAAATACTGATTACATCAGCGGAAAAAATCTTGAAATGCTCGGACTGGTAAAGGGCAGCACCATCCAAGCCAAAAATGTAGGAAAGGATATTATACAAGGCTTTAAGACTCTCGTAGGCGGAGAACTTACGGAATATAACGAAATGATGAACAATGCGAGAGCGATGGCTACTAAAAGAATGGTCACTGAAGCAGAAGCACTGGGTGCTGATGCCATCGTCAATATCCGCTACTCCTCATCAGCCATTATGCAGGGCGCAGCCGAAGTAATTGCGTATGGAACTGCTGTCAAATTTGTTTAGCAGCGAACATAGCGTGGCATTACAACAGTTCTCCTCTGGCAGCAAAATGGGCAGGGATGGATTTGAACCACCGCGTCAATGAAGAAACAGATTTGGGGGTAGCTCAATCGACCTCTCTGCCAATTGAGCTACCCCCAAATCTGTTTCTGCTGGAATCTGTAACCAATGTAATACGGTCATCTTTGTACGATATATCTTGAATAATAGGGTCGCCCTCCGTCGTATAAGACATTACCCTAACCATAGCATCCTTCCCGTCCAAATACGAATCACAAAAAAGATAGAGCATCTCCACCATTATATTCTCCGGTTGATTCCCCTTTTCTAAAATTTTGAGATTCTAATTGTAAAGATAATGCCCATTCTCTAAATTTAGGAATGTCATTTTCATCCATCGCCCAACTGTCCTGACCACCGCTATTGCTGTGTGTCACCCTAATTGTGGATACCTGATCTGAAAAATACAAAAGGGATTCCTCATTTTGATCCTTTTTATTCGGAGAACTGCTTTCCAAATTCTCTTCTGTACTTTTCTGTATTTTGTTCGATTCTACATCATTTGACCCGCCACGATTGCATCCCTGAAGCATCACTAGTGAAGATAGAACTAAAACAACTATAAATCTATTAGCGACTCTTTTTCTTATATTCCCTAGGTACCGTTTTGACACCGCTCACAACATCTTTTCTGTTTCCATGCAGAAAAAGGGCTTCCAAGAAAACTCTCGGAAGCCCTGAATTTCATCATATTTGTATAAGATTACTCCACAATCTTAGCAACCTTACCTGATCCTACTGTACGACCACCCTCACGGTTCGAGGGAGTAATAATCTCTTTGTTTTTGCTTGATTTTAGGCAATTTGGGTCTCTTGATTATCCTATTTTGAGCCTATTATTTGTGGTTTTGGGAATTTTTAGAGCCAAAATAGAGCCAGTAAACAATTAGAGCATTTACGCAATATATGAAAGCTACCTGCCTCATTGCTCAATATCATCTACCAAATCTTCATCATCTACTTGCTCATCAATTTGCTCTTTAGCTACATCATGTATTATTATACCGATATCTGCAAACTTATTTTTTACACATTCGGCTCTTTGTTCTAAAAATTTACTAAAGTCTTCTTGATATATATAATTAAAGCTATCCTCATCAATAACATGTCTAGACAATATTTCTTTAAAAGTCTCTTTAGAAATTCCTCTCAATTTCATAATCTCATCTACATATTTATATGTTGCTTTATCACTGATGAAATTATTTGCTTCATTAGTTAAAAAGGTGTAATTAAACACTGAATTTATATTTTCTCCTTCTTTTTGTTTATACTCAGCTTCTGGAAAAATATGATGAATTTGCGAAGAAACAGTATTTTCACCAATTCCTACATTTTTATCTTCATAAAAATCATTAGGATTCTGTGCATTTATCAAACATAAAACTGCTTTTCCAAAAGCACTTTGCTTCGTTGTTCCTATATATTTACTCGTATTCCATAATATACCATTAGAAACTATTGTCGGCACTTGATTACCGGTAATCCATTTAAGAAGAATTTGATAATCTTCTTTTAATTTATTATCCGTACCCTCAGTATACCTAGATGTCAGTGCTGTACAAAAAAAGAATTCCTTTATTTTTTGAGAAATACTCGTCTTTGCATCAATTTTTAGATTTTGAAAATCCCGATCAACTAAAACAGCAGCTATTAATGGTATAAAAGGTTTATACGGAAGTAATGATAAACTCTTTGTCGTTCCTACTCCAAATCTATCCAATAATTCCATTGTCTCCCTTATACCGTCTATCACTTTATCCCAATATGTTTCAATATCATTTTTATCTAATGTATCTGCTAAAGCATTTTTCTTTGGTGTTTTTCCCGACAAGAGCGCTATTGCTTGCAACACCAATGTTTCTTCGTTATCTAATACAATCTTTACATAACTATTTCTTTTCGCATCTTCAACTCTATCTTTAAGTTGAATGCCTTGTCTCATAAATTTAGCAACACAAATATCAAATACAGACAATTTTAATCCAGTCGAATTAATAGTTTGAAATACTTTACACACTGCATCTAGAGTTAACTCTTTGGGCAAAATAACAACTGGAAACTCATACTCTAAAATAGTATCAAGATAATCTCCTAAGCGACCATCTAAAAAGTCATAGATTTCCTCCTTTTCAGAATTTCTTCTAATACTATCCTTATATGGTTTTAATAAGTCTCTCATTGTTTTTGTATCTTTGATGAAAGATAATGGCATTAACCCCTTGTCTAATAATTGATCAGGAAAATCCATATGTTTCTTATCTACAATCAACTCTTCAAACTCAATTCCTTTCGCATTATTAGTCTTATCTAATTCCATGAGTTTTGCATAATCTAAAAAATAACTTTTATTTCCCAAATTATAAAATACACAATAACATGAAGTAAGTCGCTGCTGACCATCTAATACTAGATGTTCAACATGTGAGTTTTGCTTACTTTCTTCAGTATAGTCAAAGGATTTATCCGGTATTATCAAATTATTATAATCAACAGCTAAAAACAATAGTGTTCCTGCAGGATGATCACATTGAATAGAATCTAATAATTTTTTTACTTTTGGTGCTGTCCATTTGTAGTCCCTCTGGAAAGAGGGTAATTTTAATTTACCACAATCTATATCTGATAATAAATCTTTAAGTTTCAATTTGGTTGGTGTGAAATTTCCCATGTTGACCTCCTATATTTTTCCAACATCTAAATACTCTATTACTTTATGTTTGTGATTCATATTTGAATGTGCATACATTTAATCTACTCTCAAATAATCATATTTCCTATCGAATAGATTATAAAACTTTTATTTGATGTTGTCAAAAAAATACTCTCTTCTATAAAATGCGGAGCAGTTGCCCACCCCGCACACAATCACGCATATACCAGTTCCGTTATCACAACTTCCTCCGCAGCATTTCTTACATTATTCATCATGCCTACCCATTTCATCTGATCCGTTGCCTTCAATTCTTCTGTAATCCCCGCTCCGGCTTTCATCTGCTCTACAAGCTGTTCCATTCTTGTATGGCATTCCTCGTCAACTTTATGCAAATGCTCATTCAGTTTTCCATCCAGCAACAGCCTGATATATTCCCCTCTATGGTGTTTTTCCAAATACTCGCACCGCATAAGACCATACTTGCCTATGTTGTAGTGCGTTCCCTCTGGAAGTTCCAAATCGGGATAATACAAACCATCTTCCCGAAGTGTGTACCCTATGACATTCTCCCCTACGATATGCTTTTCCAATGTCTTTGTACTTTTCATCATAATAATCACTCTCCTATCTATCTCTGTCGTGTTCCACGCTATATGATCTACGCATGGAACGGTCAGACTTTGTGTTTTCGGCATGTTTCATTTCTTCCATAAAACTCTCCACCGCCTTTATATAAACTTCTGCCTGTTCCAGTGTGCATATCCAGTTCTCCGGTGTGATTTCATCTTTGATTTCAGAAGTTTTTATGCCGGAATCTGTCTGTATATTCCAAAATCCCGCCAGTGTGTAAGATGTTCCACGCCTGTTAAAATCCTCATACACCGGAATTACTTCCCCTTTGGAAGTCTGCCAAGAGGCAACCTCCGGAAATATAACAAACC